>JANXRR010000300.1 GCA_025356795.1 Bacteroidia bacterium | reverse complement strand
CTTCGCCAAACGTTTGATCAAATTGACCATGACCAGCAAAGAAGATAAATACCTGATCAAGTGGTTTGTATTTCTTTTCGGCATATTCACGGAGCTTTTTTAAGATGTCAGACTGTGATCCACCCTCTATAACCTCTACTTTGTATCCATAGGCTTTTGTCAGCTCATCAGCAATCATACGTGTATCGTTAATTGGGTTGACAAGGTCGGGCCAATTGTCATAATCGTTGGTTGCAAACAAGATGGCATAGTCGGTACGATCTAATTTACTCGCATCTGCAAGCCCTACACTTCCAACATTGATTGTTCGATGCGAAATGGTTTTTGTGCCATCTATGTTTTCCGCAACGATCTCAATAATATTTGTACCGTCCATCAGGGTTAAATTTTTTTCAATGGTTGTTTTATGTTTTTCCGCCTCGGTGGTAGGTTCAATGTTCAGCATGCCCCGCGAGCTAGATTCTAGGCTTTCTTTAATAATGATTTGTATGCTTTTAATTGGGGAATTTGATTCTATTTCAAGCTTGATTTTGAATTTCTGGTCACCAACGTAATTGGTTTCGGCAAGTGGAGAAACCCAACTAATAACGGGTATTGTTGAGTTGATAACTTTAGTGGGGTCGGAAAGGTCAATAAAAAATTCGTTTGTCCGTGAGCTTACATTTTGTGCCGAAAGATGAAAAGCTAGAGATACTAACAATAGAAGCGCAACACTTTTAATTACTTTTTTCATGATATTTTTTTTAACGTTCAATAATTATGCGTCTGCTTATTACTTTACTACTACCAACACAATTTACTTCTAATTTGCAAATATATACTTGTGTTGATGAGCCTGTTTCTGGGGCTGTCCAAAATGATTCATAGAAACCTGGAGCAAAAGAACCTTGTACTAGAGTTTCAATTAAGCGACCTTGTAAATCAAAGATTAATAAATTCACGTCATAGCTCCATGAGCCATCGGGTAGCGTAAATCCGAGTTGAACATCTTTAGTAGATGGATTGGGATATGGTGTTGAAAGACTCACATCTGAAGGAAGGATGGAGTCTTTTAAATCCGAACCAAAATATAGTTTAAATGAAGAAGATTCTTTTGGATTAAATGTATAGCTGCTTGCAACGCTCATGTTAATAAGTTGCTGTCTGCTTTTGTCTAACAGAAACAAATCTTTCCCTTTCGTATCCATCTGAGATTTATCCCATCTAAGAACTGTTACATCTGAGAGGCTGCTCTCCACGGTAAAGGTCCAACTGAAATTTTCTGCGATCGGCACGACATCTCTACTGAACGTTTTTAAGAAATAATCAGGATGTGCAAAATGCATTTCAAGATAATCACCTATGCGAGGAGGATTGACATCATCATAATCATCTTTTTCTTTTTTGGCTTGACTAGCCATACCAACTCCTCCCATTGAATTGATTAGATTGCCCTGCTCAAGCCGCAAACCTATAATCCAACTTTGAGAATCTAAACCTCCAACAGGTACGTTCGATTGTCGCCCTCCTTGCGGGGATGTGTTAAGTTTAACTGGTACTTCAATATTGCTCTCTGCCAAGACGAAACCTCCTCTGAGCCTATCTAACTGGCCATTGTTCGGAGCATCGGAATAAGTTCCATTTTGATATGTTTTGAGTGCCCCAACACCAGCTATTCTTGAATCATTCCAAACAATGGGTAAACTGTAGGGGTTGCCAATAAGGTTCCAGCCCTTTTTTAAATTCAATGTGAAAAGGGAGCTTTGTGTGTTGTTAGGTGCAATAATTACGCTGTTTGAAGGTGTCGCTTTATCGCCAAATAGAAGATTGGCACCGGCTCGCGAATTCACGAAATACCCTTCGCCTTGCGCCACATTGGTAAAATCTGATGCAGGATAGTCTATCCAAGCGGCAGGACTGTTTTGGTAGCGAAGAAGTCTCCACTGGATTTTATCGGGTTGTCCAAGGTCTTGAAATACAAATTGAACTTGTTTGGAAGGTAAATCAAACGGTACACTTACTATTTGATAATCATTGACTGTTCCTCCAGCTGAAACAGGTATGCCCACGTTTGTATTATTAAAGGCTGTTCTTGTTAAGTGAAAGGAATTAGCTGCCGCTGGAGATCGGGATTTATTACCCACTGCATCAACAGCTTCAAAATAATACTCCATGCCCATGTCATCTACAAATGAGTTTTGTAATGCAAAACTGTAAACATTGTTCGATCCGGCTACACCAGGCAATGTATTCACGGTGGTGGCAGATACTTTCCGATAATTTAAAATCACAGAAGTAACCGCTTTATTATCCGTTACAGTGAGTGCTAAAGATTGAGTGCTGAAATTTTTCGGGAAAGATACAAGAGGTGTAAAAGCAGCAATAGTTGGTGGCGTTACATCTGGCGATTCAACTGTTGTAAAAGTCCATTGCCCAGCTGTTGTGCCTTTATAATCATTTTGATTGGCATCGATAAATGCGCCAGCTTGAATTACTACTTCGAGTTGTTTTAAGTAGGGAAGGGCAGCCGTGGGTGCAAACACGTATTTATTTCCAGTGATTGTTCCTTTTGTGGATACATCAATGTCAATAAGGGTGGCAGTTCCATCTTTTACTTGCAGTTTTTTTCCCGCCACAGCGGTTACCAATTGTTTAAATGTTATTTCTATGGTGGTACTGATAGAAATACCAGTTGCTGCTGCCGCAGGGAGCAACACGTCAATATCAGGGCCTGTAGAAGTTGTGAATTTCCAATTGGCGGCAGGTAAGCCTGAGTATTCATTTTGTTGATTATCCAAAAATGCCCCAGCATCAATTGCAACTGAATAACTGGCATTATTATCTAGCTTAGGTGTAAGGGGGAAACTTACCTTATTTCCAGTAATAGTGCCTGCAGTTGCTTGTAATGTATAGGATGGTGTTGTAGTAGTGCCTTTAAAAAGATTGATCGTTTTTCCATTAATAGTTGTAACCGGGCTAGAAAAGGTAATATCAAGGGTAGAGTTTGCGTTTACACTAACGCCACCGTTGGTGGGTAAAAGCACCGTAATTGATGGCCCCGTGCCAGTAGTGAATGTCCAGCCGGGGGTGGCCAGTGCGAGTGAGCTGTTGCCAAAAGAATCAACAAAAGCTCCTGCATCAATGGATACTACGTAAGCACTACCCACTGCTAATTTGGAAGATAATGTATAGGTGTAAATTTCTCCCGCCTTTACTCCTGTGGTTACATCAATAGAGGCAACTACAGTTGTTAGATTAGAAGCTAAATAGAGATTGATTTTTTTAGAAGCTACAGGTGAAGAGGCTTCACTCATTTCAACTTTTAGCGTGGCTGCAGTTGATGCGTTGGTACTGTTAGTTGCTGGAGTTAGTGTTTTGAAAAGTGGCCCGTCAGTATCCTCTGTAATTGTAATCAGCTGATTGGCGGTTGTTGCAGTTGAAATAATTTGTGTTTTACCAGAAGGCCAACGCACACTAATTTGACTTGCGCTTGTAGCTGAGCCTAGCCCTACATGCTGCACTTGGCTGCTCATACTTCCATAACCGGTATGAGAAGATATCTCCCTTATTTGAGTTCTACTGGGTAAAGTTGTAAGTACGGTTATTCTGGCTCCTATTGCTGCTTTATTGCTGTTGATTCCAATCAATTTTATCTTTAACCAATTAGAAGAAGGGGTCACTGTTTTTGTATTTTTTAATAAAAAATTTGGAGAAATTGTATTGGCACTTCTTCCAGCATAAAAATCTAAGAACCCATTGTTATCAAAATCACCGAGTGCACCACCAATTGCTCCATTTTTCAAATCAGTTAAAAACTCTTGGCTGGTAGATTTGGTAAAAGTTCCAGTTCCGCCATTGAGAAAAACAGCAGTGCCACCCCCACTTTGATTAATGGCAATCAAATCCAAATCACCATCATTATCAATGTCACCAAAGGTACTGCCATAAGTGGCAGTACCTGTTTCAGCAACTGCACTAGTTGTGAGGTATGAGAAGGTAAAATTGGGAGTACCGCTGTTAAGGTATAAACGATCGGCAACACTACCCTGGCTGCTACCAATATATAAATCTAAGTCACCATCATTGTCTATATCACCCCAGCTGCTGGTGCGGGCATTAGCGAAAATATCTGTATCGAAAATCAATCCCGTTACCAATGAAAAGGTGCCATCTCCATTATTTTTAAAAAGTCGGTTTCCGGGAGTTAAACTGGAATTGAAAACTAACACATCTAAATCGCCATCGTTATCGTAATCTGCCCAACCATGGTCTCTGGCATTTGTACCGGTAGTTACTAATGGCCCAGTGGTGACTGGCACAAAGCTATTGCCACCGTTATTTTTTAGCAAAACGGGTGTTAGAGGTGCAGCAGAGAAGTTATTGTCAAATCCTACAAATATGTCAAGCTTGCCATCTTTGTCAAAATCAACAAAGCTCGCTGTTTTCCAAACTGCGTTAGTGTCTTTGGTGGCATTGCTTACTTGCTTTGTAAAAGTCCAGTTACCGTTGTTTACTAGGATGAGATCTGTAGCGTTGCTGGCCCTTGCCAAAAACAAATCCAAATCACCATCATTATCAATGTCGCCTAGTTGAATCCCTCTTGTTATAAGCGAACCGACATCCTCACCTGCTAAAGCTATAATTGTTTTCTTCGTGAACTGGCCCGTTCCTCCATTATTTTGGTAAAACGAGGGCAACACGGCTTGATTAGCGCTATTGGTAAAACTAGGTAGGATAAGATCATCATACCCATCACCATCCAAATCGCCCCAAACAGCGCCTTGTTGTTGATCATAGCTTAAATTTAAGTCGCTGGTTATGTCTACAGGTGTAAAAAGAGTTGCATTAGGAGTGATGGAAAGTTGCACACTGACCGGTGAAACCCCCGTTGCGTTTTGGGCCTTTATTCGATAATAATAAGTGGTGCCAGTGGTTAAGTTTTTATCAATAAAATTGGTGGTTGGATAATTAAGTGTGCCAACAGTAGTAAAACCTGAGCCAGACGTGGTACTGCGTTCAACAACGTAGCTCGTCTCAAAACCTACGGCAGCCCAGTTCAACGAAGCGCCTGTGCTGCTGTATACAAATCCTGTAACCCCCGTAGGAGCAGCAGGGGCTGGGTCTGTTGCATTTAGTACTAGTGTGGTGGTGGCTTGAAATAAGGTATTATAAACAGGTTCAGTCTGCCATTTAAATGTTAGCGTTTTGGTAGTTGCGTTCCAACTTCCGTTTCCATTATTCATTTCAGCATAAAGTGTATAGCCGAAATATGCCTCTCCACAAGTTTCAACGAAATTAACATTTTGATTTGCAGTTGCCGTGTAAATGGAACTGGGTATAGCACCAAAAGTATAGTTATAAAGAGTGTAATTATTTGGATTGCCAGCAATACTTGTGATTTTTGCTGCCGCATTTGTAAAGGTGCTACCAGCGTTGGGTCCTGATGTAACATTTACTGTGGCTGTCCAACTTCTGTTATCAGGAATAGCACTAACGCAGACATCTAGTGTAGTAACAGAAATTTCATTTGAGTATGCGGAAAGGCCCGCACTATTGCCATAGGCAACCCGATAAAAATAAGTGGTATTTTTAGCAGCACCAAAATCTTGAATCGGAAGCTTTCCTTGTACAGGAGCAAACGGGCCTCCACTTAAGGTAAAATTACCTCCATCAACTAACAACGTTCCTATACTATCGTAAGCTGTGTTGTTTCCGGTAGACCGCTCCACCCTAACCCATTTTTCGTTGTTGCCAGCAGGATCATTTACAATCAAATCAACTATAGTGCTGGTTCTACCAATAGAAGCTAAGGAAGTTGGCGCCTTTGGCCGCACCACAAGCGATTTACTCTTATGCACTTTCGATCGGTTTACTGCCAGATAACCGTATGAATTAGGAGATACGATGGCTTTTGAAACGCGGCCTCCAGCATCAAGAAGTGGAGAACTAACCCATGTGTTGCCACCATCGCTAGACCGAAGTAAGGTAACCGCAGACCCTGTTGTTGCACTATTTTGAACAAATAGAACATTATTATTAGCAGCCCATAAATTCGTAGCACTGCCGATAGGAATTGCACTTGAATTCCACGTGATGCCTCCATCCAGTGATGAAAGTAGCGTTGTGGTGGTTAGCGTGTATAGTTTACCATTTGCATATTGTAGTGAGCGCAGGTTGGTGGCTCCCGTGTTTGTGGTTATATTAGTGGCTGTTGTGCCCGTTATTTTATACAATTCAACTAACCCAGCATTATTTGCCAAGGCATAAAAATTTGTTCCGTCTGTTTGAAACCCACTGAGAAAATAAGTAACTGGCAAGCCAGTTATGGTTTGATTGGTAAAACTAACGCCCTGATTTATTGAGGTAGCTAGTGTAGTTCCTGATAAATAATAGATGTTTACTCCATTGGATAAAACCGAAGTAATGGAATAGCTTCCGGAAGAACTTTGAGTTACCCAAGTAGTGCCAGCATCGGAGCTTCTATAAATTCCTGAGCCATAGGCAATAATCGAGTTGTCATTTAACGGTAAAAAGCCATATACAGTAGAAGGTAAATTTTTAAGGCTCCAGGTGGAACCATCATTTGAGGAGACATAACATGCATTTGCATTTAGAGCTACAAAAAGATTGCTATTAGAATAGGCAATATCAGATTGAGCCATATAAATACCTTGGTTGGCAGAAGACCAAACAGTGCCTCCATTTATAGTCTTGTTTAAGCCAAAATAATTACCAGTAATCCAAGTATTTGCATCCTTAAAATAGGAGCAATTTGATGCATAAGTGCTTCCAACTCCAACCCCTGCAGACCATATTATACTTGCGGCAGATGCTATTGAAGGATTTGTAGAAGTATAAATCTTAAACCCAGTATTATTATTAATGTAAAGATTATCGGCAGCATCTACTTCAATTTGCCCGATAAAGGCTGCATCAGTAATGGTGTTTTTAATGGCAACCCAAGCCCGGCCATCCGATGATCTATAAGGACCATCACTAGCGAGCGCATAATAGAAACTGCCTACAGCATTCATTGCCAAGGAATATACATTGGCTGTAGCAGAGAGCCCGCTTAAAGAACCAACAAAACTTGCACCTCCAGTTGTAGAAATTTGTACGCCCGAACCTTGAGTGGAAACAAGTATATTTCCATTGGATGCTATATCTACATCAGTAATTGACGATGCAAATGTAAACGATGATGGAAATGTTTTCCCTCCATCGGTAGAATTAAACAAAGATGTATTGTAGCTAAGAAATAAGGTGCCATTAGGTGCAACTTTTAATTGGCCACCGAATGTATTCAATCCAGTGGTATTCAGATTTGTCCATGTTAAGCCCCCATCTATAGATGAATAAATTATATTTCCTCCATGAGCCCAGATTTTCCCAGTGCTGTCCATATCCAGTGAGTAAAATGTATAGGATGTACCAGTGCTAATAAATGACCAAGTTAAGCCAGCGTCTGTACTTCTATAAATACCCCCGAAGGATGCAATAACAATAGCACCCGAAGTATGAGTCTGAATGTCGTATATGTAAGTTCCAAAAGAGCCATTTAGCCCGGTCCAGTTTTGGGAGTTTCCAGAATATGAAAACAAGAGTAAAGCAAAAGAAAATAAGAGTATTCGTTTTTTCATATGGAGTCGTTGAGAATCATTGAAATTATTAATTGCCAGGTAATGGAGGTAAGGAGATTTCGCTGCCCGTTCCACCACTTCCATTAGTCTTGCTGCCACTTAACAAAATGGCAAGTAAGCCACCGACAGCTGCCACGGGTAATACCTTTACCAGAAAAGGCACTTTGGGTTTAATTCTAAAATATTCGGTATATATAACTTCGCCTGAATTCTTCGAGTCTGTTATGCGAAGACGGTAATCTTTACCAGGCGTTGCCTTTGCGGGAAGTGAAAGCAGGTATTGCCCGTTGTTCGGGTTATTCAGGTCGCCTTGAATTCGCGAGTTGCCCTTTAACAGCTCAACATGTATGGGGTTTGCATTGCCGGGTTTCCAGTTAACATCATAACTCTTTCCTCTTTTATACGATTTTTTAGTATCGAAATTTTGGATTTTCACAAAAGGGAGATAAACCTTTCCCCTTAATTCCAATGAAATGTTCCCTTTGAAATTGCCAATTTCTTCTCGTATGCTCCATTCCACTTTCTTATTCATTCCTGGCTTTACTTCTAAGCCTATATCTCCTTTTACATTCCGTAACGAGGCGGAAAAATTATCCCTCGAAGAGTACAGGCTCAACGAGTATTCATTCAATGAATTACTATCCTCAAGGTCATAAAAAACAATTATCTTATCACCGGCTAAGTCAACCTTTCTAATGGTGGTTTTTTGAGCTAAGATATCATGGGTAATTACCCCGAAAAATAGTAGTAAAAGAATGGAATATCGCATAATTGTAAGTTTAGCCATCTTAAATGTAAATTATTTTGTGCATCATTTTTTTTCCTTTCTTTAAACCTAAGGTTTTTTGCGCCAACTAAACCGCAATATCGGTTAGCGAGGACGATTATTAATCGCCTATTGTTACTTCTTTTTAAATGGTACGCGTTCACATCGGGCCATGTTTACTTCTAAGGTTACCACCTTTCTCTTTTTGTCTCGCTTAAACTCATACAAGTTAGTGTCATTGAAAAAACCGTCATTGAATTCGGGTAATAATTTTAATGGCGGAAACGCATCAATAGTTAAAAGAAGAAAGTCTCCTTTTTTAGTTACTTGATACTTGGTTTCTACTTCTTCGCTAAAATAGTCTCCAACATAGTCATCAAGATTTTTTGCGGTATTAAATACGGCTTTATAACTGCTGGTATCAGTGCCGTAAATGGACATTAACTTGGTTGGATTTACAAATACCCATTTAGTTCCATTTTCATATAAAGTATCTTTATCAATTACTCTAATTGGTTTTTCATTGAACAGAAGTTTACCCTGTTTTACATTTAATTTCACAATGCCATACTCTCTAACGCTTCTATAGATGCCTTCAAACTTTTTTAGATCTGTTTCCTTTACCGATATAGAAGGTGGCTCTTTTAGTTTTGTTTTATCTGCCCCAAAAAATAATGTTGCAATCTTTTTATCAGTTCCGCCAGCATCAAACCTACTATCATTGCTTAAAATGGCTATGGCTAATTTCGTTTGTGGATAATATGAAAGTAAGGCTCTGTAACCTGCTGTTGCTCCTGTGTGGCTTATTTCTTTTAAATCATTGAAGGACGAAATGAACAAGCCAGAGGCATAACTAATTTCTTTACCATTTTTTAGTTTCCCTTTTTGTATGCGCAATTGATATAGCTGATCGCCTCCAATGGCATGATTTTCCAGCAACGCATTCCATTTTAATAAATCAGTTGTGGTAGTCAGTAGTCCACCTGGTCCATGTGCATGTTCAAATGGCATCAATTGTTCAAAGCCTCCTGTGGTATAATTGTACGCAATGGCCCTGTTGGGAATAATTTCTCTGAAATTGCTTCTCCATTTGGTGTGGCTCATTCCCAAAGGTTTAAAGAAACGCTCATCGGTAAAATCGGCAAAGGTTTTACCCGAAACCCTTTCCACAATAAATGATAGCAGCACAAAGTTGGAGTTGCTGTAAGAATATTCTGTGCCTGGGGTAAAGTTGGTACTTTGTTGCCTGCATATAATTCGTAATGCCGTTTCATTGGTGTAGGCTCGAGTGCTCCTGGGCCACCCCGTTAGTTCAAATAACACGCCCCAATCTTTTAAACCACTGGTATGATTGAGTAATTGGTGCACAGTAATGGGGGCATCGTATGGGGGAAGCTCAGGGATAAATTTCCGAACATCATCAGTTAATCCAAGTTTACCTTCAGAAGCCAAGAGAA
>JANXRR010000282.1 GCA_025356795.1 Bacteroidia bacterium | reverse complement strand
ATCAAGACAGACGTCAATTGCCTGATAGTATTTTGTTTAAATCGCTTCCACCAATCCAAATGCAAGTTATTCCATCACTAATACATCCCGTCAATAATTATATTTTGATACTATTTTTAATTGTTTTGATTGTTGAACGGTTAGTGGCTTATCAACGAAGTCAATGAGTTCAGAGAAATCACGATATAAAATTATTCGTTTAAAAAATCGATACTTAACGCTTCGATTGCTTGAAATACTTTTGCTTGCACTTGCCACACTATTTTTGGTGTTGGCAATTCTTTCTCTATTGAGAACAAGTTTAGTAGCTAAGATTCTTATAACAATAGTTGCATCTGTTTTAGTTATAGCACAGCGAGTAACTAGATATCGACTTTTGAAATTGGATAATCAGCTTTTTGTTTGGTACTTGAATTCAAAATATCCACAGTTAGAGCAAAGTGCAGATTTGTTATTTTATGATAATGATTGTTTGACTGGATTAGAAAGTCTTCAAGTGAAAAAAATAGTTAAGCGTTTTGATGAATTATATCCTGAAATTAAAATCCCCAATCTACTTGTTCAATCGATAGCTATTTTAATTGCATCTATTGCATCTTACTTTTTTCTAACTTCATTTATTCAACCCCTTAACACAAGTTCTGAAAAAGTATTCAATCTGCTGCCATCTGTTGGTAATGGAAAAAAGACTACTGCGTTTATCAGTTTTCTGTCTATTACCATTGTGCCACCAATTTACACTGGCATTCCGTCATTTGAGTCTACTTCTTCTGATTTGAAAATGCCTGAGAATAGTAAAGTTATTTGGTCTTTGCGATTCTCATCTCCAGTTAACGAAGCTAAAATTATTCTTTCTGGAAAAGATTCAATTCATCTGATGCTGAACAATGATACTTACAGAATAAATAGTTTTGTAAAAGAATCTGGCTTTTATCAAATCCAATGGAGAGATGGATATAATGTTTTGAGATCAGATTATTTCAAAATTGAAGTAGTGAAAGATCAAGTTCCTAAAGTTACCATCGAAAACCTAAATCAATTCACTAAACTTTCATTTTCTAATCCATTGAAAGTACAAATTGATGCAACCTTGACTGATGATTATGGGTTAACAAGTTCAACAGTTGTTGCCACTGTAAGCAAAGGAAGTGGAGAATCGGTAAAGTTTAGGGAAGAGAAATTGCATTTTGATACACCCGATGCTATTAATGGCAAAAAAGTAAAAGCTTTGCTCGCCATTGATTTGTTTAAAATAGGAATGGAACCTGGTGATGAACTTTATTTTTATGTAGAAGCATTAGATAATAAAACACCGTATCCCAGCTATAGTAGAACAGAAACTTTTTTCATTGCTCTTCAAGATACAACCCAGCAATTAGCTGTTAATGATGAAGGACTTGGCGTTGATTTGATGCCTGAGTATTTTCGTAGTCAACGACAGATCATTATTGATACAGAAAAATTATTGAAAGAGAAAAAAAGAAAAACGCTATACGAATTTAAATCAACAAGTAATGAATTGGGTTACGATCAAAAAGTTTTGCGATTGCGTTATGGGCAATTTTTAGGAGAAGAATTTGAAGGGCAGATTGGTAAAGCTTCGGTAATGGAAGAAGAAAGTCATGAGAGTACTATTGAAAAATTCGGTCATGTGCATGATAAAGAAAACGAACATAATTTAGTTGCAGATAAGAAACTAGAAGCTCCTTCTCATTCGCATGAAGGAGCTTCGAAAGATTCTAATAAAAACCCATTAGAAGAATTTGCTCACAATCATGATGATGGAGAACGATCAACTTTTTTTGTTCAATCGGTAAGGGCTAAACTGAAGGCTGCATTGACAGTAATGTGGGATGCCGAGTTGCAATTACGATTGTACGAACCAGAGAAATCGTTGCCTTATCAATACACTGCATTAAAGTTGTTGAAAGAAATAAGTAATGACTCCCGTATTTATGTACATCGCACAGGTTTTGACCCGCCTCCGCTAAAGGAAGAAAGAAGACTGAGTGGCGATTTGAAAGAGATTCATAATTACTTAGCCCAAAGTGAAGAAGTTGTTAAAGAAGTGTATCCTGAAATCAGAAACACACTCGCAATGATAGAAGAATTGTTAGAGAAGAATGTGTCGCTGTTATCTACTGCAAATAAGAATCAACTCCATAAAGCAGGGCAGGAGCTTGCCTTGATAGCAATCGAGGAGCCAGGAAGGTTTATGGAAGCGCTTACCTTATTGAAAGGGATAGAAGAGCATCAAATGACAAAAAAGGAATTGGCGTTTAGTTTGTTAACTATTCAGAAAATACTTTGGCGAGTGCTGCCCCAACAATCTCTATCTCCCTCTAAAGCAGGGACAATTACACATAGCCTAGAACAACAATTTATGGAGAGCTTGAGAGAATTGAAACATGAGTGAAATAGTAATAATCTTTCAACCGCTGCTTTCGCCCTGGATCATCGGTATCGGATTTTTGATTTCCCTTTTGTTTGTATGTTGGAAAGAGTGGCAACGAAAAATTAAATTTCTTTGGTGGAGGATTTTGGCAGGTATGCTGATGTTGATTTCTATAGTAGGATTATTGTTACAGCCATCATTAGAAAATGAGATAAAGTCAAAAGGAGTTGTGCTACTTACGCCTAACTACAAAAAAGCGATGGCCGATAGCTTACGCAAAGCAAATGATAATTTAACGTTCTTTCAAGTTCAGGGATCTGTATATTATCCTCAGGCAGAAAAACTTTATTCATTTGATAAATTGAATCAACTAACTATTCAATTTGTGTTGGGTGACGGGTTGCCTACTTACGTGATTGAAAAGTTTAAAGGTTATCATTATTTAAAAGGAGAACAACCTATTGGCATCACTCAATTAACCATGCCTTCAATTTTTAAAATAAACCAACGAAGTGAGATAGAGGGAGAAATTAATTCCGAAAATAGTTTAAAATTAAA
>JANXRR010000197.1 GCA_025356795.1 Bacteroidia bacterium | reverse complement strand
TTTAATAACTCTTCGCGTTGCGCAGTTGAATAACCTTCACCAAAACCTTTGGTATCAAAAGCATCCCAGCTAAAATTTTCTAATGAAACATCTGATCCTACAGAAGCCTTTCTGGCTGTTACATCGCGGATAAGCCGGCTAATACCTTCTTCTTCTTCTGCCTTTTTTGCTGCTTTAAAGTCAGCTAGTTCATCTTTTTCAAGATCATCTGTAGCTGCGTTTACATCATCAATGCCGCCTTTAGCAGCCAATGGTTTTTTTAAGGAACCTTCCGCTTTACTTTCTTTGAAGTCTCCGTCTTTTTTTACTTTTGCCATTATTTCGCCCTGATTACATGCATCAGCCGGGCCTCTGATACAATTTTGTTGGTAGATGCTGTTAAAAAAAACAGCCCACTTGTTTAAGCGGGCTGCAAAGGTATAAAATTATTGGAAAGGTGGAAATCCAAATGCTGGTCTTCTAATGGAGGGTTTCAACTTACGATCGACACCTATTCTATGTCTTCCACCTTCAATGTTCCTGCTGCGTAATCCAAGGCCACTTTTTGGAAAAGAAGGCGGTACTCAGACTGGGCTTTATCGGTTTGAGCCTGGACAAAAACCCTGTTTGAGTTGCTGTAATCCACAAACGTGGTAACCCCCAAATTGAAGCGTTCGGTTTCCAATTGAAAAGCTGACTCTGCGGCTTTGAGTTGATCTTGCGAAACGGCAAACGTTTTTGCGTATAGATTGAAATTTTGATAAGCTCGCACCACATCGGACTTTACTTGAATCTCGGTGTTCTTTTTTGTCAGGCTGGCGTTTTCGTACAAAACTCTTTGCTGAACAAAATTCGCTCTGTTTTGAAGGGTTTGTTGGCCGCCTAAAATGGGTATATTAAGAGAAAGCCCTACGTACTTCTTTAGGTTATCGGTTGAAAATTGGGTGCCAAAGGGGCGCACGGTAGGGTCGCCATGTGCGTGATTGTAGGCAGAATACAGCGAGCCGAAGGCACTCAACGTGGGCGTTAACGAAGCTCTGGTTGCACTCATTCCAAATTTGGCAGCTTCTTCATTTTTAACAGCCCTTAGGTAATCTCCCCGGCTTTGAAGCGAAGCAGTAATTAATGAAGGGAGATTGACTTCATTGTTAACTGTATTCAAATCCCATTTAGGTTTAGCAACTTCAATTTCTTGCGATGGATCAAGTAAAAGAGTTAAACAAAGAAGTGATTTGTCATTGATCAAACTTATTTCAGCCTGTAAAGCTTTAATTTGTGAAGCTTTGGTTTGTGAATCTTGGTTGTACTCATCTACCTGAGATTTTGAACCTACCTCTACTTGTTCCTTTACCTGGTCTAATTGCTTTTGTTGAGTGGATGCATTTTCTGTTGCAATTTTTAACAACTCAATATCTAATAATACCTGTAAATATTGGCTTGAGATGGTGTTGATAATATCTTGGGAAACACGATTGATATAAAAACTCTGTGCTTCTGCCAAGCTGGTAGACTGACGAACTTTATTCACTTGACTAAATCCATTAAACAAATTGATATTGGCATTAATAGATCCTGACACTTGATCGAATAAACCATTCACTACTTTCGCTTCATTTTGATTGAAGGTATTCCCATCTATTCTTATCGCTTGGCCATTTATAGAAAGTGTAGGCCCTAACCCTGCCCAATTGGAGAGGCGTTGCATTTCATTATACTGCAAATTATTTCTTTGTTGATTTAATAGAACTCCATTCTTCAAACCAATTTTTACAGCCTCCTCAAAAGTTAACAACTTGGTTTGAGCCTGTGAATTGATTGCGAACCAACAAAAAAAAGTAACTGTTAACATCTTCTTCATAATTTCCTTTAAATCTTATTTCACTAATTCATCAGACTCTATTGCTCCATCTACAACTTTCACTACACGCTTTCCGCGCTTTGCATTTTCTTCAGAATGCGTTACCTGAATAATGGTGATCCCTTCCTCATTCAATTTTTGGAAAATATCCATAATGGCTTTGCCCTGATCTGAATGCAAATTACCGGTGGGTTCATCGGCCAATATCAACTTAGGCTCGCCTACAATGGCGCGCGCAATACCTACCAATTGCTGCTGACCGCCTGAAAGTTGCTCTGGGAAAAGATCTTTCTTGGCTACCATGTTAAACCGATCGAGCATTTCTGCTACCATGCTTTTGCGCTGGCTTCCATTTACGCCTTTATACAAAAGTGGTGTTTCGATGTTTTCATACACTGTGAGTTCATCAATTAAATGATAGGCTTGAAAGATAAAGCCGATGTAGTTTTTGTGCATCTCACTTTTTTGCTTCTCTTTCATTTTGTGCACTGGATTATCAAAGAAATAGTATTCGCCCGCGGAAGGCTCATCCAACATGCCAATGATATTCATGAGGCTTGACTTGCCAGCACCGCTTGGCCCCATTAAGGTTAAAAATTCCCCCTGCCTTACTTCCAAGTCAATTCCTTTTAAAATAAAAGTTCGTTGAAATCTTGAGTCAATGTATTTATCAACGTTTTCGAGTTTGATCATGGGTTCGCTTCTGTTGTTTTCCATATTTTTTCTTTAGTAGGCTAATTGTATGCCAATACGGTTTTAGGCTTAGACGGTTCTTATTTGGCTAATGTTTTATGATAAACCGTCCGTGTTTGCAAAAAGGTGTTCGGAAACGGAACGGAAAGCTACGGGCTTCGAGCTATAGGCCGTATGCCCATTGAATTACACCTTTGCTTGCATGAAGCTTTGAGGCCAGATAACTATCTTTGACTATATGAAACCCCTGTTTTTCGCAATTTTTATCTTCCCCTTAACTGGATTTTGCCAGTCGGTAGATGAGATCCGCAAAAGCATCTACTTTGGTGGCGGAAGTTATTACATCGATAGTTTGCAAGTGGAAGATTTAACGCATTGGCTGGATTCCATTCCACACCTGACGGAAAAATTTGAGATTGAATTGATCAGTCATACCGACCCGATAGGTGGTAAGCGTTATAACGAGTGGCTGTCTAACATGAGAAGTGAAACTGTTTTTGAAATTCTTATTCAAAAAAACATACCTGAAAACATTATCCATCGGAAAGACTGGGGTTTTGAAAATGCCGTTTACAACAACAATAGTTATATAGGCATGCAGATGAACAGGCGTGTGGATG
>JANXRR010000191.1 GCA_025356795.1 Bacteroidia bacterium | reverse complement strand
CGGCGGAGCGGGCAAACCTAATTTAAGTGTTACAAACGCTCCTCTAAAACATCCTCGTTACAAACGAGGACGAGATGGGGGCATATTCTAATGCGCAAAATCCAGCGGAGCCTGTGGGTGGCGTTAACGCATATACGGCGGAGCGGGGATGCGGAGATTTGGGGTTGGGGTATGGTCACGGACGACACGTCCGCGACAACGGGGGTAACGCCAACAATGGCGAAATCACTACGATTTTCTTTCTTTATATGGTCACGGACGACACGTCCGCGACAACGGGGAAAACCGTAGCTTTTAGTTACGGTTTTTACTTTTTATACCGCAGCTTTGCAAAAGCAGCGTAGCGAGAGGTCTTACATTTTTTTCATTCATTCTCAAATATATTAAGGGTTTGAGCAAGTTTATTTGATATCTCTTTAGAGGGAAAAGTGTAGACCTTGGATACAACTTCATTATCTTTAAAATGGCTAATTGTAAATGACCCATAAGGGAAATGATCCGAACAGACCCCAGGATTATTCTCATTAAAAAAATGCTCTAGATTATTGGACTCAATTGTGTCAATAAGCTTTTCACTCAAAAGCAAACAAGATTTCTCACACCTGAAATGAAATACTTTATCTTCTTTTTGTTTAGACTCTACATAAAAATCAAATTGCATTGATTCGCTTCTTGTTATTGTTTCCAATATATAGAATTCGTTTTCAAATATTCTATCGTTGTTATTCATACAAGAATCAAAGAAATTTTTTCGAAGACTAGATAATAGCAAGCTTTTGGCGTTCAGTAGATTATTCATGCATAAACTATCATTCTTATTCACAATCATTAGATCCGAAATAGATTTTCGCGAAGCATCATCCCATTTCCTCAAAAAATCCGAGTCATTGCGTTGTGATAGACTAATTGTCTTGCATGAAATCAATACAAGTCCTGTGATGCATGCTAGTAGCTTGTTCATTTTGCGATTTTTTATTTAGGTATATCTCTTTTTGAATCACCTTGCTCAACACGACCTTTTTGGTCAATAGTAGTTCTAACTTTCATTTCTCCATTGTCAAGCGATCCTTTCGTACCAGTGTCTGGATCTTTAAGCGTTGGAATAATCTGCATATTATCCTCGCCTTTTATAATAGCCAGCCCATGCCCATTCAACTCATGATTTAATCCCGATTGTGGAGATCGTCCATATGTCCCATCCTCATTTGCGATTTGATCCCCACAACTATTAGAGTCATAAAAAATTGTAGGATCCCCACCTCCTGATTTAGGATCAAAGCCCTTATTCCCATTAGCTTGGGTTTCATTCTTCGTAGGAGCAGGTTTACCACCCAAACCAAGACCAACACCTACCTCTCTTATGGTGGCTGTATTCTCATCTTGAATTACTTGTAATGTGTTTTCTGTTCCAGTGGACTTTGGAATTTCCTTTCCATTATTGTCAAATGTTTTTGTCACCTCTCCTGTTAATTCAATTTTCGATTCACTATAAGCTTTCGGAAAATTAGCAAGTTTATGAGCTTCAATAACCTGTCCGTTTTTTAATAATACTAGTTGTGTGCTTGTTAGTTTTTGCAAATCTGCAAATGCTTTGGCTCTAAATTCAGGGTTTGTACTAACAATCACAATTTTTTTTCCATCAGGATCAACTGCAATTATTGGTTTATTTGTTTTTTTTCCTTTATATATGTCAATGATTTCTACTTCCATAGACATCGGTGTCTGCTTACCTTCAATGTCTTTGAAAGTCAAATATTTTGTCACCTTTATTAGTGATACAAAGTCCGATTTCGGAGCAACTTTTAAAAATTCTCCCTCTGAGTTGCAGTCACACGCAATTGTCTTCTGTGAAATTGTCAACATAAAAACTGTCAGAAGTATTACTATATGTCTCATTGTCGTGTCGTTTTAAAATTGCGCATAACGTTTTCGCGGTTTGTTTCAGCCTTATTGGAACAATGTTTACCGAAATGCTACTAACAATGATACAATGTTTATTGGACTTTTGCAAAGCGAAAATAAATGTTTTTCGCGAAGGGGCTATTATTGGTCACGGACGACACGTCC
>JANXRR010000177.1 GCA_025356795.1 Bacteroidia bacterium | reverse complement strand
TGGAGTATTCGCTTCTAACACCTCTGTCACTCCAGGGATAGTAAATGGCGATCTTAAGTTTGCTGGCTTCGGTTATAATACGGGGCAGTTTTACAGCGCTGATAAAAGGCCGGGCTCAGATCAATATATTGGTGGGCTTCAAGATAACGGAACTAGGTTTTCATCTTCTGGGGAGTCTGCCTCTATAAAATCAAATTATAATTATGCACTCTCAGGTGATGGCTTTGAAGCACTTTGGAATAGTCTTGATGGAGACAAAATGCTGGGCAGTCTATATTATGGAAGTATCAGCAAAAGTAGTGATGGCGGCACCACGTGGGCTGCTTCAACCACCGGATTGATAGATGTAGGTAAAAGCGCCAATTTTCCCTTTTTCACGAAGTTAAGTAATTCCAAAAAATTTCCTGACCGTGTATTTACCGTTGGCACCAGTGGCGTTTATGTATCTACTGATTTCGGAAATAATTGGACACTCACTCCTATTGCAACAAATTTTTCTGGAGCTTCATTTTTTGCCGATGTAGAAGTATCTCAATCAAATGCTTCCATCGTTTGGGCTGGCAGTGGTATGAGTTCTACGCGTAACCTATTCGTGTCTACCAATGCAGGCAAAAGCTTTACTAAAACTACTAACTATAGCGGTGTCACGCTGGGCGGACTCACTAGGCTAGCCTCGCACCCAACACAAGACAGCACAGCGTTTGCGTTATTCTCATTTGCCGATTCACCAAAAATTTTAAGAACCAAAGATCTTGGCCAAACCTGGACAGATATTTCTGGCTTTGGTTCATCTTCATCGAGTACTAACGGTTTCCCCAATGTAGGGGTGTTTTGTTTATATGTAAGACCTGACAATCCTAATATCATTTGGGCAGGAACAGAAGTAGGCATTGTTGAATCTCTAGACGAAGGGAAAACTTGGAACATTCTTACTGACTTTCCTCATGTAAATGTATGGGATATGAAGGGGCAAGACGATCAAGTAATTGTAGCAACTCACGGACGAGGCATTTGGACTGCCAAAATTAGTTCCCCTCAACTAATCGTTTTGCGCCCTTCAATAATTTCAGGAAGCACTTCTCCCCGATCTAAGTTAATTGTGAAAATTAACCTTCCTATAAAATATGACTCTGTTAGAGTGTTCCTCAATTCAACGAAAGTGGGCGTACTGACCAAAACCACAGAAAAAAATTACGAACTATCCATTTCAGGAGTACCTGCGGGCACAGTAACCGCTCAACTTGTTGCCTATAGTGGTTCCTCACCTTTGCAATCAACAACTGTTAACTTGACCCAACTCAATTTAAAGCCTATACAAAAACAATATTTCACCTTCTTTAATGATGGTAATGACATAATCAGTTTTAACACAAGCGCAAGCTTTTCTGTAAAAACCCTTTCGGAGACTAACACTAGCCTTCAAAGCAATCACAACTACGAGTTGAATGCCGATTTAACTGCCGTGCTTTTACAACCAATAACGGTGGGCAGCGAGAATCCAAATTTCTTCTATCGAGACGTGGCACTTATTGCCAATGATGGCGATTATGTAGCGGTGGAAGCCACAAAAGATGGCACAACGTGGAAGCCGTTGATCAACACTTACAATGCTTCTGCCAATGCAACTTGGGTCAGTGCATTGAGCACAGGTGCAGCAGGAACCACGGCCATGCAAATAGATCATACGCTAAAATTAACACCTACATTTTCAATTGGTGATACGTTATTGTTTCGATTCAGACTTTCATCTAACCCTTCTACAAGCGCATGGGGCTGGTCTATTGATGATGTGTACATTCAGCAAACACCCGCAGGTTTAGAGGATATTTTACTTTCAACTAAAGAATTTAATCTTGGCGTGTTTCCTAATCCAACGAAAGCAAGCGCTCGAATTGTTTATAATTTAGAGAAAGAAAGTCAGGTGTTTGTTAGCGTTAATGATTTTGTCGGAAGATTAGTAAGTAGTTTTAATTTGGGAACTAAACTCAAAGGCAACCATGAAGACGCTTTGCCAATTGATCTGCCCCAAGGAATCTACGTTGTGAAGATTAGAACTAATACTGGTCACGCCTCTCAAAAACTTTTGGTGACAGAGTAATATAGGCGATTCCACATTAGCAATTTTTTGTTAGCAATAGGCATGATCAAATAATTGGAATATAAGAGGGGAATGAATTAGTCGAACGTATATCAATAAAGTAATGCGAACACCAGAACTCGTTTTTCGATCAATTAATTAGGGCAATGTACTGAAAAATAGTTGGTGACTTTGTTAGAATAAATCGTTAGACTTATCGCGTCAGCCTGAAGAAGAAGCAAGCTCTGCTGGAGAGCAACTTGTCA
>JANXRR010000159.1 GCA_025356795.1 Bacteroidia bacterium | reverse complement strand
GGTTGGCAGGACTTCTTTTTAGAATTCGACTTTCATTAGGTAGATTGTTTAAGTGGGATGAAAAATTACAACAAGACACGCTTATTCCCGCCAGTATCAGGCACCGATATGCCCAGCAGGAAAACCTGACCTATCATGATCTCCCCAGTCCTGGCACTGGAAGTTTTATTCCAGTATATAAATTGGAAAACGAATACCTTGCTGAAATTGAAAACGAAACTGTACAGGCAGCACTTCATTTTAGTCGTGTACCTTTTGGAGCAAATACTTGGGTGATTAACATGGCCGTATATGTTAAACCCAAAGGTTTGTTTGGCAAAATTTACATGGTATTTATCAAACCATTTCGCATTTGGATTGTCTATCCGGCAATTATGAATGCATTGAGAAATAATTGGGAAGCGCATCTCAAATCAATGGGATAAGCTCAAGCAAGAAATAAAGTGGGAAAATAAAAAGTAGAATTATTGAGAAATAATTGAAGTCTCTCTGGACCAAGTAACAATTATAATCGCTATAGAAACAATAGCGAAGACAATTATCAGCAACTGATGTAGTCTTTCATTTTTCAGATTGCCTACTGCCATAATTAACAACACTGCCAAGAATACTATTTGAGGCAGTTGATCGATAACCGGGTAGCTTAATACAAAAATGTTGGTGAGCAAGGCAAAGACAATCAGCACAACAGACCACCCAAAAATCCTCCTGAAATTATCGAAATAAAATTCCTTTAAGTCAATAGTGCCTTCAAGCAATCCAAAGGGAAACAATAGCTTGGCCAGGATGAATAAAATTATAGGATAAAGAATTACAAAAAAGAAAGTTGTCAATCTCCACGAGCTAAAGTCGCGCAGCTCATAGGTTGCCCACCATTCCTGAATATGTAAAAAGAAAATCAAAAAAATCCAAAGCAAGTGCGGCCAATAAACTTTCACACGGTCCCATTGATGAATCAAATCGGCCAAGCCAGTAACAATCTGAGTAATACCCAATCCCAAGATAATTGAAATAAGAACAGTTACGTATTCAAAGGGAGTCATAATCAAATTCTTAAAAAATGGTTACAATTGTACTCATTCTAAATAACAAAAACCCTTTTTGTATAGTTATTTAATAGATTTAAAATGATCTGTTAAAATCATAAAATATTCTTGTGGCAATGTAAAATAAATTTGAAATAATGGGTTTGGGGTGTAGATTTGTGCGTTCCGAATAAATCCGGAATACCTAAACGCATCATGATGAAGCACTGTCTACCAAAACTAGCTAAGTTTCTCACCTCAGTATTTTTAGTTCTCTTCTCACTTATCTCGTTTGCTCAGGAAATTTCCAAAGATGCTGCCATTATCAGTGCTGGAGAAGCTTTATTTAATGGAAATTGCAAATCGTGCCATAGAATAAAGCAAAAGTTAGTAGGCCCAGCATTGGCCGGAGTGTATGATCGCGCCCCTTCTATTACCTGGATCAAAAGTTGGATTCGTAACTCTTCCAAAGTTGTTGCCAGTGGCGAGCCTTATGCAGTAAAACTTTATAATGACTATAATAAGAGTCAGATGACAGCTTTCAACAGCTACACTGACGATCAGATTATGAGCATCCTGGCTTATGTGAAAGCAGAGGCAGACAAGCCAGATGCTCCAGTTGGGCCAGCTGTGACAGCGGGAGGAGCCGCAGGTGCTGAGGGAACTTCCATATCATCAACTTACTTAAATGTAATTGTAATTGGAATGGTGCTTATTCTAATCCTTCTCTTAATTATCTTAGGATTAATCATATCAGCACTTAAAAAATACTTAGATCAAAAGGAACTTTCAGATGACGAAAAGGAGATTGTTCATTCGCCCATCACTCTTAACACATTTTTTCAAAGCAAAGGATTTATTTTTTTAGTCGTGTTTCTGGTGGCATCCATTTCTTTTAAAACTGTAATTGATGGTTTGTATACTATTGGCATTCAACAAAACTATCAACCGAAACAACCCATTGCATTTTCACATAAATTGCATGCAGGCCAATACGAGATTAACTGTAAATATTGCCATACAGGTGTTATGAAAGGAAAGCAAGCCAATATTCCTTCGCCTAACATTTGCATGAACTGCCATTCCCAGATAAAACAGGATTCCCCAGAGATCCAAAAAATTTATTCTGCAATTGGGTACGATGTTAAAACCGCTTCTTATACAGGCAAGCAAAAACCTATCGAGTGGGTTAGAATTCACAATCTCCCCGATTTGGCATATTTTAATCATGCGCAACACGTAAACGTAGGCCAGATTGAGTGCCAAACCTGCCATGGTCCCATTCAAGAAATGGAAGTTGTAAAACAATATTCACTTCTTACTATGGGCTGGTGTGTGGATTGCCATAGAAAGACGGATGTAAATACCAAAGGCAATGCCTACTATGATAAATTGATTGAACTTCATAATAGCAAGAAGGCAATGAAGGTGGAAGATATTGGAGGCTTAGAATGTGCTAAGTGCCATTATTAATTTTAGAAAGTAATTGATAATTTGTAATTGATAATTGACAATATGGGTGATACCAAAAAGACATACTGGAAAGGTCTCGAGCAATTAAAAAATGAGCCAGCTTTCGTAAAGCATGCCGATAAGGAATTTGCTGTTATTGGTGGCGAAGAAGATAAAGGCCATAACAGACGAGATTTCTTAAAAATGATGGGCTTTTCGATGGCAGCTGTTTCATTGGCAGCGTGCGAAACTCCTATCCGTAAGGCAATACCATATGTTATAAAACCTATGGATGCTGATGCAGGAATTCCAAATTATTACGCTTCAACTTATATTAACGGGGGTGATTATTGCAGCATTGTTGTAAAAACAAGAGATGGCCGTCCTATTAAAATTGAAGGTAATAGCCTTTCTAATGTAACTCTAGGTGGAACCAGTGCTCAAGTAGAAGCTTCTGTTCTTTCTTTGTATGATAACTACAGATTACGTGGCCCAAAGATTGGTGATAATGAAAAAGTGTCTTGGGAAGAAGTAGACAAGCAAATAACCGCAAAACTTTCTGAAATTGCTTCAAAAGGTGGGCAAATCAGAATTGTAAGCAATACCATCTTAAGCCCGAGCACACTTGCAAGTATTGATGCTTTCAAAGCAAAATACCCAACAGCTCAGCACATTCAGTACGATCAAAATTCTTCTTACGGTATATTAAAGGCAAACGAAGAATCATTCGGAAGCCAGTTTATTCCATCTTATGATTTTAGTAAAGCTAACGTTATTGTAAGTGTTGCCGCTGATTTTATTGGAACATGGGTTGCTCCCATTGAATTTACCAAGCAATACGCTAAGACTCGCGAAGTGAGTGAATCTAAACGTGAAATGTCGAGGCATTTCCAATTTGAATCAAACCTTTCGTTAACAGGCGCTAATGCAGATTACAGAACGGCCATCAAGCCTTCACAAGAAGGATTGATCGTTGCTCAACTCTATAATTTGTTGGCTGCTAAAGCTGGAAAATCAACTCTGAGTGCAACTATTGAAAATGTCGCCAACTTGGAAAAAGCTGCCAACGAACTATGGGAAAGTCGAGGAAAGTCATTAGTGGTGGCTGGTTCTAATGATAAGGCTGTGCAAACCGTTGTGAACGCAATCAACGATTTGTTAGGAAACTATGGAGCTACAATTTTTCCCAACAAGCCGCTAAACTATAGAAAAGGTAACGATGAACTTTTTGCTTCCTTTGTTTCTGAGGTAGAAGCTGGAAAAGTTGACGCAATATTATTTTTCAATAGCAATCCAGTTTATGATCATGTATTGGGTGGTAAATTGAGTGAATCATTGAAAGCTGTTTCATTGACAGTTTCTACATCTTACACCGAAGATGAAACTTCTTCTGTATGTGCTTTCAAAACTCCCGATCATCATTACTTAGAAAGTTGGAATGACGCTGAGCCTAAGAAAAATTCTTTTTCCTTGTCTCAACCTGCAATCACTCCGATATTTAAATCACGCCAAGCGCAAGAAAGTTTCTTGACTTGGGCAGGCGAATCAACTGTTGATTATTTTGCAGTTCTTCAAAAGAATTGGAAGACTTGGTTCTTTGAAAAACAAACCTCCGTCTCTGATCTCCAGACTTTCTGGGACAAGAGTTTATATGATGGAGTGTATGAACTACCTTCTGATGAATTTAAATCGCTTGAGTTTAAGGCTGATTTAAGTATAGCGGCAAGTTCAATTGCTAAAAACTACAAAGCAGTTGGCGATTCTTTTGAATTGGTCATTTATGAAAACTATGGTGTGGGCAATGGATCGCAAGCCAATAACCCTCTTCTTCAAGAGCTACCAGACCCAATTACCAAGGCTACATGGGACAACTATTTGACAGTTTCCCAAAAAGATGCTAAGGCCAAAGGTTTTAGTATGGATGATGGAAACGTGCAGTTGGGAAATCTTACGGTAGCAGGGAAATCTGTTAAAGTTCCTGTAGTAATTCAACCTGGCCAAGCCATTGGAACAATAGGATTGGCATTAGGTTATGGACGCACAAAAGTAGGTAAAGTAGCTGAGAATATTGGAACAAATGCCTATCCATTCCTAGCCCTTGTTAACGGTTCAATTAATTTTAATATAACTGAAGGTGTTACGCTAGAAGCTACGAAAGAGCCTTATAGAATAGCACAAACGCAAACTCACGAAACCTACATGGGGCGTGAAAGTGTGATTCAAGAGGCTACTTTGGCCGAGTTTAAAGAAAAGCCCAACGCAGGCCGTGAATACCCAAAAGTCACTAAGTGGGAAGAGAAAGTTGACGCGAGCGAAATTAGCTTATGGAAAGGTCATGAATATAAGAACCATCATTGGGGAATGTCCATTGACTTAAATACATGCACTGGTTGTGCAGCATGTGTGGTAGCCTGTAATGTAGAGAACAACGTTTCTTTAGTAGGTAAAGATGAAGTGTTGAGAAGGAGAGAAATGCACTGGTTGCGTATCGATCGATATTATAGCAGTGATGCCAAAGCCGATGATTATGTAGCTTTAGAAAAGGCTTCAGAAAATCCTGAGGTAACTTTCCAACCCATGCTTTGCCAACATTGCAACAATGCTCCGTGCGAAACGGTTTGCCCTGTGGCTGCAACAACCCATAGCACAGAGGGGTTAAACCAAATGACTTATAA
>JANXRR010000138.1 GCA_025356795.1 Bacteroidia bacterium | reverse complement strand
GACATCCCGTAAGGAGGGGACCTTCTTGATCGGCCTGTTTATGACCTGCTTAAAATTATCGGCAGTTTCAAAAATAAGTTCAATGTCTTCGCGGGTTATATTTTTAATACCAAGCAAATGACGCTGACTTAGTTTGGACATAGGATTATTGCTTATCGTTATTGATTAACCAGATTTTATTTTGTTTATATCCTTGTGCTTCTAGTTCTACCAACACACGCTGTGATGCCAATGTATGAACGTATTTCCCTACGTAATCAGCAGCAATGGGCAGGTCGCGAGTATATTTTCTATCCACTAAAACAAGTAACTCAACTTTAGAAGGCCTGCCAAACGAAATCATAGCATCGAGGGCGGCCCTCACTGTGCGCCCAGTGTAAAGCACATCGTCAATTAGCAATACATTTTTTCCTTCTATAATAAAATCAATTTTTGTTTCGCTGGGTTTTGCTGGTATTTCCCTTCTTCTAAAATCATCGCGATGGAAGGTGGTATCTAAATAGCCGAAGGGGATTTTTTTTAGCGTTATTTTTTCTAATTTATCGTGGATAATCTCTGCCAAAAAAATGCCCCGAGGTTGCATACCAAGAATAACACTGTGGGCAAACAGATTATGATTTTCAACCACTTGATGACACAGGCGGTTGAGCGTGATATCGAGCAGGTGCGAATCGAGGATTAATTTTTTCTGCATACGCGTGCACAAAGGTAGGAAAAAAGTAGGTGCTGTTAATGGTGCTTTACTTTGTTTAGATAAAAAACCCTTCTTTCGGGAGTGTACCTGCCTTGCTTGCTCTTTCTTAGCTTCTGAACTCCGGAAGCTATTAAATAATCGTTGTACCAATATTCTAAAGTATTTGCTTCTCCATCTTTTTTAAAACCTTCTTCTTGTGGGTTTGTTACTTTAATTTGAGTTGATTTTTTAGGTTCAAGTACGGTTGAATCTTGTATGATTTTGGATCGAATGGTATTTTCAAACATATAAAAAAGAGTTGTGGCATTTTGATGTGGCTGAACTTTCACAAACTGTTCTAGTTGCATATTTTTTATATCGTTAATCTCAAAACTGTTGTCCCAAACCAAGTGTGCCTTTCTATCAAAACCTACAATGATGGCATGTGTATATTGAAACCCATCAAAAACATAATCACCCCGGTACCCTTGATTATTTGTTAAGTAAGGATTTCCTCCAAGGGTTGGAATATAGGAATTTCGTGAGCCGTAAGTGGGATAAGTGTAGCGAGGGAAATAAGATTCGGCAGTGAGTATGAAATCATTTCCATTAGCCATCAGGTCATGCAATATAAATTTATAACTGAATTTGATTCTTTGGCCTTTTGCTTTTCGTTTTTCTATTCGTTGCTTAATTCTAGCCTCCCGCTTGGCCTTCATAAAACCAAAAAAATGATGTAAGTCGCTATACGGATAATAATTAATTGTTGGTTTGCCACCGGAATCAACGATGGCAAAAAAGAGACCTTGAGAATACTCAGAATATCGCCCGTACGTTCCAGCTAATACTTGTCTGCCATCGGCTAGTCGGGTAGATTTACCATGAATAAAGTTTTTATTTCTGTCGGGCGCCAACGTGGTAGTGGCAATTGGATTGCCTTCAGCATCGTAGCTTCTTAGCCAAAGGGATTTTCTTTTTTCATTATTCCTTGCTCTCACAATAACATCAAACCCACCATCGGGATAGGTTTTTAGTTGTGTTAACTCTCCCTGTTCGTTAAAATAGCCAGGCAGCAATTTTGTTTTTTTGGTAATCAGATGATAATGAATTACGATAGGACGAAGATTCAAATATCCGGCTATTATTATGGAGTTGCCTGATACTTCAAATTCGGTAGGATTAAAGGGTATGGCATTAGTAATATCATAAATGGTGTACCCACCTTTAGATTCATCTACTGTAACGGCTTGGTAATTGCTAGAATTTCTATTTCTGAACAAGAAAACTAAAAAACGTTCCTTCGTTTTCGCTTTAAAGAAAAGGAGACTTTTGTCAATGGTAATAAAACCCTTCCATTGTTCTTTGAAGGTTGAATCAAATTTCTGTAATTCTATATAATTGTTATCAGGGCCTGCAAGAGTTCGGTAAAGCACAAGTCCTTTTTCTTTTAATCCAACAACTTTAAAATAATTTGATTCTCCCGGCAGCAAGGGCAGCTCTATTCGATTTACTTGCTCGACTTGCCCGTGGGAGGAAATAGAAAAGACCAGGCAGAGAAAGAAAATGCTTTTACTGAACCTGAACTTTATTAATATAAAATACATTTCTTGATGGATCAGCCGTATTATCAGTATCCTTTATGCTACTATAGCCCCAGGTGTATAAAATATTTTTATACCAACTTCGAATTCCTCCATCCTCACTAGACTCGTATTTAATTTTGTCATTCAAATTTTTCAACTGGATTTTAACCGTATCTTGAGTAACTAAGTCATTAGCTTCAGTGATGTTTAAAATGAGATCACTTTCTTTTTTATATACTTGAGCCAAGCCCGAAGGAATGTTAACAAAATCAGATACTTGTTCAAGAGACATTATTTTTATGTTCTCTAGTGGTAGGCCATAATCTTTTATTAAATTCCCCTGATGATCAAAAGCAACTACTAGCGTGTGGAATATTTGCTCTCCATATTGTCTATTATTATAACTGGGAGTGGGAGCATTGGAATAGCGATTGGAGTATGGGTTAAGACCGAAATAAGGGGAATAGCTGTACGATGATGAATTGGGATTGTAGTAATTCCAATTGGAAGTGGATCCTGCATAAGCAGAATACATTTCCGCTAATAAAACGAACCCCTCTTTTGTTTCTTCTATTTTAACAACGTGTAAAGGATTTTTGAAGTCGGGATTCCGTTCTTTTTTTTGATTACCAACTTCTTTTGATTTTATTTTTTCGGCACGTTTTGGTTTCATAAAATCGAAGGCGTGTTTTATGTCGCTATAGCAATAAAACCGAATCGATTGTTTGTTGAATGGATCTATCAATAATGAAAAGAATCCACTTGCTTGCTTTGATCTTTCTACACCCCAAGCACCCAACACCATTAATTCGTCCCGTTCCAAAACGCTGGTAATACCTGATATTATGGTTTTGCCTTTAGGGATTTCAACAATGTCGTCCATTAATTGTGTGCCTTCAAAATCGTATGTTCTAAGAATGAGTTTCTTGCTTTCTTTAGAACCTCTGTCTATCAGCAGTACGTTGAAGGTATTGTTTTTATTAACCCTCAGATCAAGCAATTCATTGTCAGCTAGAAAAAAACCTGGAAGTATTTTTAAATTGTCTTTTGCTAAATCGTACACAATAACGGCTGGCTCGGTGCCCACATATCCGCCAAAAATAGCGGCATCGTTAAGCATGCTAAAATGAGAGAGTTTAAATTCAACCTGCTGCTTAATTGTATAACTCGTTTCAATGTAAGTGTCACTATTAATTTTCAATAGAATTAAATTATGAAACGAAGTATCACCTTCTCTAAAAAGCAAATACACATCTGTATTTATAAAATCATAACCCACTAACTTCAGTCGTGGTTCAAGAGCCAGTTCTTTCTTATATTTCTCATGAAGAGTTGTATCGAGTAATGTGAATAGCCAAAGGCTTTTCCGATCTTTTGTTTTGTCTATGTCTTGTATTAATGCCAATCCATATTCTTTCATAGAAATAATGAGTGGACTATTTACGCCCTGCTTTTCTTCGATTTCATATCTTGCAGGCTGGGTTATCTGCGCGCATAGATTAGAAGCTAAGAGAATTAACAATAGACAAAGCTTAAATTGCATGGCTGCTATTGTTCGGATAATTCAATGATCAAATCAAACTCTTCTTTCTTCACTGGTTGCACCGATAATCTCGAGTTTTTGACGAGGACCATTTCTGAAAGCATTTTTGTTAGTTTAACATCGGCCAGCGAAATGGATTTCTTTAATTTTTTAACGGGCGAAATTTCAACTGCAATCCAGGCGGCATCATTGGGATCAGCAAAAAACTCCTTCGATATTTTGGCAATGCCTATAATAGCCTTATCAATATTGCTATGATAAACAAAGGCCCAATCGCCTTTTTTCATTTCTTTTAAATTATTTCTTGCCTGAAAATTCCTCACGCCTTCCCAAGTAGTTTTTTTATCCCTCTCTAAGTCATTCCAAGAATAAGTATCGGGTTCCGTCTTCATTAGCCAATAGTTCATACCGTATTAAAAATTAAGTAGCTAAAAATAACAAATACTCTTTGTATTTTCCCGAAGTTTTTATAAAACGCCAAATTAAAAATCCACACAAAGTGAAAGTGCTTGTCTTAAGGTTTTCTTCTATTGGCGATATTGTGTTGACCACGCCCGTTATTAGGGTTTTGAAAACTCAGCTTGACGATGCTGAAATCCATTATGCAACCAAACCTCAATTTAAAAGTATAGTTGAAAACAATCCTTACCTGGATAGAATTCACTATTTGGGTGAAAGCCTGCCCCAGCTTATTAAAGAACTGCGGCAAGAGCGGTTTGATTATGTTATCGATCTTCATTGTAACCTTCGCACGTGGCTCATAAAACTAGCACTTGGTGTTAAGTCGAGTAGTTTCAAGAAGTTAAATTTTAAGAAATGGCTGTTGGTAAATTTTAAGATTAATCAATTGCCAAAACAACATATTGTTGATCGCTATTTAAATGCTGCCAAAAAGCTAGGGATAAAAAATGATGCATTGGGTCTTGATTATTTTATTTCAGATGCTGACGAGGTGCCTTTGGCATGGCTTCCCAGCTCTCACAGGCATGGCTTTGTTGCCTATGCCATGGGAGCTCAACATAATACCAAAAAGCTCCCTTTCAATAAAATGATTGAACTGTGTTCAAAGGTAGAACGCCCGATTGTTTTATTGGGTGGCGAAAGGGAGGTACCCGATGGAGAGAAGATTAAACTTCATTTTGAAAAAAAACCTGGACGAACGATCATTTTTAACGCATGTGGCAAGTATAATTTAAATCAATCGGCCAGTGTATTGAAAAAGTCTCAACTGGTATTTACTCATGATACAGGGCTTATGCACATTGCCTCTGCATTTAAGAAAGAAGTGATCAGCATTTGGGGCAACACCGTGCCTGACTTTGGCATGACACCCTACCGAACGCGGTTTACGGTGCTTGAAAATAATAAGATCGGCTGTAGGCCATGCTCTAAGATAGGATTTGATAAATGCCCCAAAGGACATTTCAAGTGCATGAATGATGTTCTCTTCGATTTTGTATTGTATTCTTAGTAGGCTCTTACAAGCTTTCCCTCCATATAATTTACAAATGCTCTATTGGCCACACGCTGCCCTCCAGGCGTGGGAAAGTTGCCCGAAAAGTACCAATCGCCCGAATGGTTGGGTATTGCCTTATGAAGATTTTCAATACTTTGAAATACCACTTGCACTTCCGCTTTCATGCCTGCGGGTTTCACTATCTCTGAAATCTTTTCGGATATGTCATTGTATGAAAATTGCTCGTACAACTGTTTTACATAATTTACAGGAATAATTTCTTGCTCTGATTGCAGGCATTGCTCATACACTTCTCCCAACAGATATTCCTTGCCTTGTTCTTTTATCAACTGTATCATAGCTCTAAAGGCTACAAAATCGCCCATGCGGCTCATATCAATTCCATAGCAATCAGGAAAACGGATTTGAGGTGCTGAGGAAACGACTACAATCTTTTTTGGCTGCAGGCGATCTAACATTTTTAAAATACTTTTCTCTAGCGTGGTTCCACGCACAATAGAGTCATCGATTACAACTAGTGTATCTCTACCTTTGTTTACCACTTCATAGGTGGTATCATAAACATGTGCTACCAATTCATCGCGATGATCACCGTCTGTAATAAACGTTCTGAGCTTAGCATCTTTAATTACTATTTTTTCGGTGCGAGGCCTAAAGGAAAGAATATCTTCCAATGAATCTACTGTTGGCTTGCCGTCAATGATAATGTCTTTTTGAATGCGGATAAGGTAATCTTCAATACCAGACATCATTCCTAAAAAGGCTGTTTCTGCTGTGTTCGGTATGTATGAAAATACGGTATTCTTTAAATCGAAATTAATTGATTTTAAAATCTGAGGCACAAGCAGTTTGCCTAATTGCTTGCGCTCGCGGTATATTTCAGGATCTGTGCCCCGTGAAAAATATACCCTCTCAAAACTGCATGAGGTTTTTTCTAATTGGGGAATAATTGAATGCTGTGCGTACTCGCCACTTTTTGTAATTATTAAACCATGACCCGGGTTGATCTCCTGTATTTGATCGTAGTCGATATTAAAAGCAGCTTTGATTGCTGGCTTTTCGGAGGCCACAACTACAACTTCATCATCGGCATAAAAATAGGCTGGTCTTATGCCTGATGGATCCCTCACCACAAAAGCAGATCCGCTTCCCGTAAGGCCGGCCATGGTGTATCCGCCATCAAAATCCTTGCACGCTCTTTTTAACACGCGCTGCAAGTTGATTTCGTTTTCTATAATATCAGAAATCTCAAGGTTGCTGTATTGGTCTTTATATTTTTCGAATTGTGATTGAACTTCTTCATCTAGAAAATGCCCGATTTTCTCCATTACGGTTACGGTATCTACTTTCTCCTTTGGATGTTGGCCTAATTCCACAAGAATATCGAATAGCTCATCAACATTGGTCATGTTAAAGTTGCCTGCCATTACTAAATTCCGACTTCTCCAGTTATTCTGACGTAAAAAGGGATGAACGTTTTCTATGCTATTAAAACCGTGTGTGCCATAGCGAAGATGGCCCAGCCAAAGTTCCCCACTAAAAGGCACATGTTCTTTTAACCAATGCTCATCTTTGAATTTTTCTTTTCCAGCTTTTTGCGCCTCCTTATATTTTTTTCCTATTTTCTTGAAGAGGTGAGCCACCGGCTGTGGCTTCATAGAGCGGTATCGGCTGATGTATCTAAATCCCGGCTTCTGATCTATTTTTATGTTGGCAATACCTGCACCATCTTGCCCTCGGTTGTGCTGCTTTTCCATCAAAATGTACATCTTGTTCATAGCATAGGTAGTGCCGTATTTTTCGATGTAGTAGGAGAGAGGCTTGCGTAAGCGAACTAGCGCTATGCCGCATTCGTGAAGGATGGTATCGCTCATATTGGCTTGAAAGCTCAAAGCTAATCCTATTAATTCATCGTTTCAAGAAAAGAATTCTTGCCAAACCCAGTTGTTTGTTTAAGGGTAAAAGAACTATTTTTAAAAGGATTGCTAACCGTGCTCAAGATTTGCTAACTTAGAATTGTTTACTAACTTTTTATAATGATTTTATTTTTTGATTTCTCCTTTAGCAGAGAAGTAATAATTGAAATTGTTCTTATCAACGCCCTACTAATTTCCTTGGCTATTTTTGGGTTCAGGAATTTGAGACGATACATAATGGATGTAAAAACTCAATTGAAAAGAATTCGAGATAAAAGAAATGATCTTAGGTAAGTGATCTTGCTCAAAATAGCCAATTTTAAGAGCGAGTCTGTTAAACCTTATT
>JANXRR010000106.1 GCA_025356795.1 Bacteroidia bacterium | reverse complement strand
TCGCCTCCGGCATCGTCAACTCCAAAGCTCATTGAGGATGGCGCTATAGAATGGGATGGTATTTTGCTCGATGACACGGAACGGCTTGAAAAAGAGGAAATTTTACGATTTACCAACTTTACGATTGAACAAACTTCCGATATTATTCTATGGATTAAAAAGGACGCGTCAATATTAAATGCTAACCCTAGTGCTTGCCGAGCGTTGGGTTATAGTTTGCAAGATCTTGTGAAAATGAGAATTCACGATTTCGATTTCTACTACAATCATGAGGTATGGACGAGTCATTGGGCAGAACTCAGTTATGCAAAAGCATTAACTTTTGAAAGCATCTACATTCGAAAAGACAATACTACTTTTCAAGTAGAAATTAATGCCAACTATATTATTTACAATAACCAAGAATATAATTGCGCTATCGTGCGAGACATAACCGAAAGGAAAAGAGTTGAAAAAGTGCTTACGGAGAGTGAGAATCGATTTCAAAGAATTGCGCAAAATCTTCCAAAGGGTTCCATTTATCAATTTATGATAAAGCCTGATGGCAGTCTACAGATGCCTTTCTTTTCTGACGGCCTCGCCAAAGAATTGGGAATGACAGGTCGGGAGGTCATGAACGATATCGAATCGTTTAATGCGCGTTATCATCCAGACGATGTCGAATCAATTACTAATGCAGTCCTCTATTCAGCTCAACACCTTACCGATTTCACGCATCGATTGGGTAGGATAGCAGATAATGAAGGGGTTTTCCATCATTTAGGCTGGTATGCGAAACCTTCGAGATTGGAAGATGGCTCCACAGTATGGGAAGGTGTAGTAATGGATGAGACAGACCAATATCAAAAAGAGCTTGCGTTAAAAGAAAGCGAAGAGCGGTTTCGCAACCTGATTCGCGATATTCAAGTAGGTGTTTTACTCCAAGGGCCAAACGCAGAGATTATATTAAGTAACCAAGCAGCGCTAACGCTACTAGGGCTAACAGAAGACCAGTTACTTGGTAAAACCTCGTTTGATCCTGATTGGAACGTGATTCATGAAGATGGATCACTATTTCCTGGCGAAACCCATCCCGTGCCAGTAGCCATTCGCACAGGCAAGCCAGTAGAAAATATAATTATGGGAGTTTATCAGCCCTTAAGTAAAGCTATAATGTGGCTTCAGGTAAATGCTCATCCTATTTTTGATGACGCTGCTAATTTACTTCATGTTATTTGTACGTTTTTAGATGTAACACAAGTAAAGCAATATCAGGAGAGTTTAAAAATCAGCCTTAGAGAAAAGGAGTTGCTTATAAAGGAAATCCATCATCGCGTGAAGAATAATCTACAGTTAATATCCTCGTTAATTTTTATCCGTATTAATAAAATGGAATCGAGTGATGTGAAGTCATTTTTAGAAGAAACAAGACATAAAATTCATTCCATCTCGGTGATACATGAAACGCTTTTGCAAAAAGAAACGGTTTATAGCATAAACATTGCCGACTTTATGGAGCGATTGATCGATGATTTAAAGATCTCCTACACCGGCAATGATAAGCTCATAGACATACAACACCAAATTGAGCCTATTGAAATGAAAGTCGACTTAGCCATCAATTGCAGTCTTATCTTAAATGAATTATTTACCAATGCTATGAAGCACGCTTTTAGCGGAAGGGCATTGGGTAGAATAAAGATCGAGTTGCGTCAAGTGGATAGTGAGGTAATTTTTACGTTCGCTGATGATGGTGTTGGTTTTGAGTTACACAAAATCACCGCTAACTCATTTGGAATGCAAATGCTTGATGTTTTCATCAACCAAATAAAGGGTACTGTTCAAATAGAATCGATAAACGGAACAACTTACATCATAAAATTTAAGAATCATGGCTAAAATATTAATCGTAGAAGACTCTTATATTGTTGCACTTCACCTACAAACCACGCTCGAAAATCAGCACTATGAAGTAGTGGGTAAATGTAGTTCAGGCGAAGAGGCGATTGAATTAATGAAAACAGCTTTGCCCGATTTAGTGCTAATGGATATTATGTTGAACGGACAAATGGATGGAGTAGAGGCAGCTTCTATCATTCGCAGGGACTACCACCTCCCCGTAATTTATATCACTGCATTGAGCGACAAAGACACGATCGAACGCGTAAAAATAACCGAGCCCTTCGGTTATCTCACCAAACCTTTTCAAGATCACGAAATTTTTACCGTACTAAACATCGCCCTTTATAAACACAGCATAGAGAGAAAGCTAAAGGCAAGTGAGGCCAAATACCTCTCTACCATCAACTCGATGCGCGATGTGGTTATTGTTGTTGATGCAGCATGTAACATTACTTATATGAATCCTACAGCGGAAGCATTAACCAGAATTCCGATAAGTAGAGCGATAGGCAAGCCACTTTCTGATATATTGATATTGAAAGATGAGAACACTGGTCAATTCCCGATCAGCGCGCTGCAATGTTCCATTTTCGAAAACCGCTGGAATACCATGACTGAGAATATATCACTCGTTCGTACAGACGGGCCAAATATTCCAATAGGCGAAAGTAGTTTCAGTTTGATGTTAAACGAGCAAAGTGAAGTATCTGGTTTGGTTCTAATGTTTCGCGATATTTCTGAAAAAAAAGAGTATAAAAACAAGATAAGACAGTTAGAGAAACAGAAAATTACCTTTTTGATTGAAGGCCAGGAAAAAGAGCGAAGCAGGATTGCAAAAGATCTGCACGATGGTCTGGGGCAACTACTAAATGCCATAAAGATGAATGCAAGCGTTATTGTAAACAGTAATGACGAAGGGAAATCGCTCTATAATTTAATAGATGAAGCAATACAGGAATGCGTTCGTATCTCAGACAACTTAATGCCATCCAAACTTAAAGATTTTGACTTGGCTACCTGCCTTCGCTCTCTTTGTGGCCAGTTTAAAGTAAAGAATGCGCCAACAGTACATTTTGAAACTTCGGGTATTTTGCCAGAGGTAAATCAATTGACTAAAATAAATTTGTATCGAATTGCGCAAGAAGCAATTAATAATGGCATTAAACATGCCAACGCAAAATCAATTACTGTTAGCCTAAACGAAATGGTAGAAGGCTTACAGCTAACCATTACCGATGATGGTATTGGAATTTCATCTTTACCTGAAATGGATTTATATAAGAAGAACGGATTAGTTAATATTAAAGACAGGGTAGAAATAATGGGAGGAAATTTAAAGATAATGAACAGTGAAAGTAACGGTACGTCACTAGTCATTGAAATTTCTGGTAAATAAAATAGACATGGCAAAATACAGAATTTTAATAGCAGATGATCACGAAATGATAAGAGAGGGTATTAAAATGCTGCTTAAAAAAAACAAAGAATATGTAATTGTGGGTGAGGCCGTAAATGGAACAGAGGCAATTCAAAAGTACCATAACCTAAATCCAGATTTGTTAATTATGGATATCTCTATGCCCGAACTAAATGGCATGGAGGCTACCAAAAAAATATTGGCTGATAAACCTGACGCTAAAATCATTATACTTTCTATGTATGATGATGAAGACTATATCAGCCAATGCATTGAGCAGGGAGCAAAAGGCTATGTCGTAAAAAATGAAAGCGCAAAAGAA
>JANXRR010000091.1 GCA_025356795.1 Bacteroidia bacterium | reverse complement strand
CGGCTGACGACCGTTGGAAAACACCTGGCCAGATTACTCAAATACCAAGGCCGGTGGTAGGCGGAACTGAAACAAGAGGTTCTGGTGTGTTGACAGGAAATGCAGGTTACTTAAAAACTGATTTCATACGCCTTAAACAACTCACTATTTCATATAACCTACCAACCACTTTAATAAGTCGCCTAATGTTAACAAAAGCGCGGGTATATGCACAGGGTGTTAATTTATGGACCTATGCTGATTATCCAGGATATGATCCTGAGTTTGTTGATTTTAACCCAATAACAGCAACGGGTAACAATGGGGTTGGACTTTTACCACAATCTAAGAGCTACACAGTAGGAGTTCAATTAGGCTTTTAAATTTTTTAACTATGAAAATGAAAACAATTTATATGAATTGGAAGAACCTTTTATTGGCCACAGTGCTGGTACTAAGTGTTACTTCATGTGACGATTTACTAAATGTGCAACCTAAAGCTCAAGTAGATGCCAATGGAGCTTTAAGTACACCGGATGCCATTCAAGCAGCAATCAATTCAGTGTATGCTAGGTTAAGAAACCAAGCTAATTATGGAAGGGATTTATTGGCTCAATCTGATGCTATGAGTGACATTGGAATTACCACCAATAATTCGGGTAGGCTGCTAAACGAAAACCGTAATGTAGGATCTACCTCAGCTGTTCAAAACACCTTTTCTCATTGGCAGAATAGTTATTTCGCCATTAATGAAATAAATATAAACCTACAAGCCGTTAACGACCTCAAATTCAACCCAGCCCCATCTGCCGCAACGGTAAATAGTTGGATCGGTCAATTAAAATTTTTGAGAGCTTTATATTACCATGACTTAATGAGAGCCTATGCTTATGATCCGGGTGTGGTAGTTGCACCTCAAGATAGAGGAGGGGTACCATTGTCAATTACTCCAATTGTAACCTCCACTGATGCCAGCTCGGCTAAACTCTCAAGAGCCTCTATTGCTGATGTGTACTCTCAAATTTATGCGGATTTGAATGATGCTATTGCAAAGTTACCGGCATCTTCTGGAGGTCCATTTATAGCCACTCAAGGTGCTGCTAATGCTCTCTTATCAAGAGTTGCATTATACAATAAAGATTATGCAACGGTTGTAAGTGCCGCTACCGCAGCCACTACTTCAACAGTAGGTACTTTGCAATCAGGTGCGGCTTATGTAAGTGGTTGGAGGGCAAGCAGACATCCAGAGTCTTTATTTGAAGTAAAGTTCCAAGATGCCAATGAAAATATTGGTGTGAATACTTCTTTGCAGACTTCATATTCGTCAAGCTTATCACTTTCTGCGCTAGCTACCCAAGGAGGTTTTGGAGATTTCGTTCCGACTGTGGCCCTTAGAACTAGTTTAGGCATTACTGGACCAGCGGCATCCTCTTCTACAGTGGGTCAAATCTGTACAGGAACAGATGTCCGCGCCCAACTATATTCTGTTGGCGGTGGTAGAGGATCTGGACCAAAAATTGAGTGCATAAAATTTATTGGCAAAAATGCCATAGCTAACTTAGATAATGTACCCGTTTTGCGTGCCTCCGAAATATACCTCAACCGTGCGGAAGCTTACGCAACGCCTGGGTCGGCAGTATTTGACGAAGCAAAAGCAAGCACAGATTTGAATGCCATTCGTGTGGCGAGAGGGTTAGCCTCCGTTTCATTAACAGGAGCAGCCCTTCAGGCGGAGATTCAAAATCAACGTTTGTTGGAATTTGCTTTTGAAGGTCACCGCTGGTTTGATTTAAAAAGAAGAGGGGTTGATTTGGTAAAATCTCCTGAAAACATTTTAAACTCTGACTACCGCAGATTGGCCAATATTCCCCAACGCGAAGTGGATGGTAATCCTAATCTTAAACAAAACTTTGGTTACTAATTTTATACAAAAATGAAAAGAAGAATTTTTAACTTTATCCTGTTGACAGCGACAGTCGTGTCTTTAGGATCATGTACCAAGAACGATCCAATTCTTTTTACAGGTTCAAATGTGGAGTTTGATGCAACAGTACTAAACACACCAGCAACAGGTTCTACCTATCCTTTATTGGTAAGGGTTCCTGCTTTTGGATTTGCGGTAGCGGCTGCAAATCCCTCTATTACCAGGGCGTCTGGTGCTATTGGATTCAGAATTAACTTGGTGAGTGCACAGTTTGATACAGATCAGGTGTTGAATATTTCTGTAGTAACAGATAAAACAACGGCAGTGGCAGGAACTCACTACATAATTCCAACTACGGTTACCATTCCTGCTAAATCTAGCTATGGAACACTAACCGTTACAGTGGTAAATCCAGGTGTATCGTCCTTAACACCTGTGGATTTAGTGGTGCAAATTGATGGCAATGACCAAGTAAAACCTAGCGAAAATTACAAAAGACTTGGCATTCGCATCGCTCAAAATTAATCTACTATTAATGTAATAAGAAAGGCCAGTTTATCTGGCCTTTCTTATTTTTACCAAAACCTAAAATGAAAATCAAGTTTCTTGTTTTTTGCGCCTTTATTCGTTCAATGTCATGGGCTCAACAGCAAATTTGGCTCACCGATCCTAGCCAATACGGTAAGCCTTTAGAAGCCAGCAATGGTGTACAAGTAAGTGGAGACCCTTATTTATTTAACAACTGGAACACTGGGCTAGCCACGTTAAGAACAGGAGAACATTATAAGATTAAGAAAATAAGGTACGATGTGCTCAAGCAACAAGTAGAATACGACAATAACGGCAGAGTATTTTCTTTGCCTTCAGAGCTGTTCAGCTCTTTTGTTTTAATTAACGGAAGAGATTCCATTGTATTTAGAAATGGATTGATAGGCGTAAAAGACATTCCCCTAAAATCGTATGCTCAAGTGTTCTATGAAGGAAAAAATAAATGGCTTTGTAAGCACTATGCTAATTTGGTGGACGATCCAGAATCAGCTTATGGCAGCGAGAAAAAAAAAATGATACAGAAAGATAAATCATATATTGTTTTGAGACCGGATGAAACAGCCATTCGCCTTCGGCTAACAAAAAAATTCTTCCTAAAAACGTTTGAGCAAATTAGCGATATCGACCTAAATAAATTTTTGACGGAGAACGGTTTAAAATTTGAAGAAGAGAAGGACTTGAAAGCCATCTTTAGATGGCTGGACAACAAAATAACAATCACTAAATAGAACGGAAGATGAGGATAAACAGAGTTTTGGGATGTGCAGCTGTAATTTTTTTGTGCGGAGGTTTTGGGTTTAATGCAGATAATTTTAACGAAAAAATCGTTAGGACTCTTAAAAAGTTTATTGAAGAGTTTCCACAAGAAAAAGTTTTCCTTCATATCGATAAAACATACTATTTATCAGGAGAATCTATTTGGTTTAAAGCCTACCTCACAGCAGGTTCCTTCAATCAGCTCTCTCCACTCAGTAAAACTTTGTATGTTGAATTAATCAACAGTAAAAACGAAAAAGTTTCAACCCGTATTATTCAAATAAAAGATGGTGTAGGGTGGGGAGATATATCACTTTTAGCTGACTTGCCAAGTGGAAATTATTTATTGCGGGCATACACAAACTGGATGCGAAATTTTAGTCAGAATTTTTTTTACCAGCATGAAGTTAAAATTTGGAACCTTGATTCACCTCAAGCCAGGCTTTCTGAAAAGGAAAGAAAATCGATAGATATTCAATTTTTTGCAGAAGGTGGCAACCTTGTGGAAGGCTTAAAATCCAACCTTGCTATTAAAGCAATTGGAGCCGATGGCCTAAGCAGAAATATAAAAGGAAAAATTTTTACAATCAGTGGACAGCTTGTTTCAGAATTTGAATGCAGCCATCTTGGTATGGGCTTGACAACCATAGTTCCAATAAAAGATGAATCTTATTATGCAGAAATTAAGGAAGAGCCAGGTAAGAGATATCCTATTCCAAAAACTGAAACCAATGGATTTATAATTACGATTACCAATAAACCTGAACAAGCGGATGTAGTAGTTAAAATCCAGACTAACAAAACTCCCCTTTCACCTCAAGTGTTGAATTTAGTAGCTCATGGAAGAGGAGAACTTACCTACTTCACTCAGATTAGCTTATCCAATGTTGTGATCTTTGCTAAAATACCAAAAGTTAAATTACTTAATGGATTATCACATATAACCCTCTTTGACGGCAATGGTAAGCCCATTTGTAATAGGCTAATCTACCTGGATAAAAATGAGAATCTCAAGATAAGCGTAAGAGGATTAAAGCCAACATATATGCCTCGAGAAAAAATTGAATTTGATATTGAGACAACTGCTATTGACCAGCCAATGGCTAGTTTCTTATCTTTATCAACCATCAATTTAAATGAGTCTCTAATCAATATTTATCAAAGTGATATTACCAACTATATCACATTAAGTTCAGATTTAATGGGCAACATTGAATCTCCAGGATATTATTTTGATTTGAAAAATAACGATCGTCTGGCTAAATTAGATTTACTTCTGCTAACTCAAGGTTGGTCTAGATTTTCGTGGAATCAGATATTGAATGAACAATGGCCAACAGTTTCACAATATATACAGCAAGGAATAAATATAAAGGGAGAGCTCGTGGATGAGTTAACAAAAGCTCCGGTAGAAGGAGGTAAGGTCACTTTTTTTACCCCTTCAAACCTTGCTGATATAATTGCTACCCCTACGGGAAAGGGAGGTAAATTTGTTTTTGATGGTCTTGTGTTTTATGATTCTTCAAACGTTGTTTTGCAAGGAGAAAATAAAAGGGGAAAGAAATTTGTGAAATTTAAGTTGGATTCGCTTTACCCTAATCAATCTGTTAATTATTCATTTTTGAGTTTTAACGAAGCTCTTACCGATTTTGAAAAAACATTACTCAAAAAAGGTGATGAGCGAAGAAAAATGGATGCTTCCTATACTCTTGGAAATAATGCTATTGTTTTACAAAGTGTAGACATTAAAGAGAAAAAAATAGATGCCGTGGCAGATTCTAGGATATACATGGGAGCTTCAAAAAAAATTTATGCAGAGAAGGTTCTTGGTGCTGCTTATTTAAACCATCCCTTGGAGCTGATACGCAGTGTGGCAGGTGTTCAACTTCGCCCCGATCCTCCTGGATATTCAGTTACTATTCGTGGGGTTGGTAGCATTAGCGCTGGCACTGCACCTCTTATTTTATTGGATAATGTACCCATACAAATTAGCACTTTAAATACAATTCCTGTTAATTCCATTGCTAGTGTGGATGTGTTCAAAGGCCCAGATGCTGCTGTATTTGGTTCTCAAGGAGCAAATGGGGTAATCGCCTTTTTTAGTAAGAAAGGTACCAACGCTCCTTTTGAAACAAAGGGCGTTTATAGTTTTGACCTGCGAGGGTATAATACTGCTACAGAGTTTTATTCACCAAAATATGACGTAAAAAATCAAGAACACGCTCGCCCTGACCGCAGGGTATCAATTCAATGGTTACCAAATATTGTTACTCAAGAAGACGGTAAAATACATGTAAGTTTTTTCAATCCAGATCAGGAAGCTACAGTTCAAATCCAGATTCAAGGAATTACTAAAAATGGCTTGGTAGGTACTGCGAATTTGAATTATGAAATAAAAGATTGAGATTTCTTACAGTTTAGCTAAATACCCTTTCACATACTCCTCCGTTCCTTCCTCAAGTGTATAAAATGGCTTTGGGTAACCAATCTTTCTTAACTTATCCATATTGGCCTCTGTGAAGTATTGATATTTATCACGTATGTCTGTAGGCGTATCAATAAATTCAATATTTTCTTTTACGTTCATCGACTTAAAAACAGCTTTGGTCAAATCTAAAAATGTTCTTGCCTTTCCTGATCCCAAATTATAGATACCTGAATTTTTTCGATGGTGCATAAGGAAATAACAAACCTCAACAACATCTTTAACATACACGAAGTCGCGCATTTGTTCACCATCTTTATAATCAATGTTGTGCGACTTAAACAATTTCATTTTCCCCGTTTTATTTATTTGATTGTATGCATGCCAAATAACGGATGCCATCCTGCCTTTATGATATTCGTTGGCACCATACACATTGAAGAATTTCAATCCTGCCCAAAAGAAAGGGTTAGTTTTTTGCTGCAGCGCCCATATATCAAAATCTTGAG
>JANXRR010000088.1 GCA_025356795.1 Bacteroidia bacterium | reverse complement strand
CTTGAAAAGGGCAACTCTACATGCGACTCCCACCTTCTCATATTTTTTCTGAGTACTGTTATTCTGTCACATTTAAAATAATCGCTGTATGAAATGTTTTTCAAGCTTCGCCACACTTTTGTGAAGTCATCGGGGTCAAGGTTTTTGGCGATGGTAATATGAGGAATGATACTCTCCCCTGTTATTTCTTCCGCTAGATTGCAGAGATAACTTTTATTGACGATCTCTAAATAAATGGTTCTGTTTTCACCATGATGGAATACGCCCAGACCTTTAACATGCACATGAAAGGGTTTTAATTTTGAAACCCTGGCATCAATTTCATACAACAAACTTTCGGTATGAGGATCACGATACTTAAGAATGGAGATGTGTGCTTTTGAAGACTCGCCTTCAAAGCTGTGGCCGATCGCTCTTTTAACATATCCTTTGAGATAGGACACATAGCTTGATACGGCTTGAGAAGGAGAAATCACTAAGAAGAATTCTGGGGCGTTTTTCATATCATCAATGGTTAATCATCTCTCAAAGAATATGCAAATGGTTGGGCATGATAACGAAACCATAGACAACAATTTTCTTGCGCTTTACCAGTTCGCGCCAGCAGTCAATGACTATATTTTTGTAGACATCATCTTTGAGCAAGCCATTCCAGTTCTTAATCGTATCAGTCCAAAAATAAACTTCATTAAGAAGCATTTTTGAATTTCTGATCCCATACTTCATTTCCTTTTCGGTCAGTTCCTGTATCATAACTTTATTTTTGCCCCTTATGTATGTCGGCCTGTGAGGACCCAGGCCGAGGTTAACCTTAAACCTTGGTCTGTGTCCTCACAGACCAACATGACTTCATCTTCTTCCTTGGTCTGTCCTCACAGGCCGGCACAACTATATCAATTCATTAAATTCTTCATCACCTTTCCTTTAAACATGTTCATCTCCATGCGCACACGCTTGTTCACATCGAGCGTAGTGGCACGAATCAATTTTTCAGTGCCGTGTTTGTGTTTTATAAAATCCATCGCTTCATATAGGTTGATGTCTTCTTCAGTGTCATCAAACAAGCAGATCTGATGGTTGCCATATACTAAGTTGCTCAAACGCACCCCCACCAATCGTATCAACATTCTCCTGTTATAGAGTTTATCAAAAAGTTCTTGCACTATTCGCAGCAATACGTGGTCGGAAGAGGTGTATGGAATGTGGATTTGTTTGGTTTCTGTATCGAAGTTAGAGTAGCGTATTTTTACAGTGATGCACGAAGCAAGCTTCTTCTGATCGCGCAATTGAAACGCCACTTTTTCCACCATGGCAACAAGTATCGACTTGAGTTTTTTTATGTCAATGGTGTCGGTCTCAAATGTAGATTCTGTGGAGATCGACTTCTGTTCGCTGTGCGGCACTACGGGCGAGTTATCAATGCCGTGAGCTTTGTTCCAGATGCTGATACCATTTTTGCCAAAGGCACTCACCAAAAATTTCAATGGCATTTCGCGTAGCGTTGCCACCGTGCGCACGCCCATGTCATAAAGAAAGGTGGAAGTTTGTTTGCCGATCATCGGGATCTTATCGATCGATAGCGGCCCGAGAAAAAATTCCTCTTCGCCTGCCGGAATATGTTTTTCGGCATTGGGTTTGAATTCGCCTGTGGCTACTTTAGAGACAAGCTTGTTTACCGACATCCCCAAAGAAATCGGCAACTGACTTTCTTTGATTATTTTTTTGCGGAGCTCCACCGCCCATTTAAAAGCCCCGAAGTAGCGATCCATGCCACTGGCATCAATATAAAATTCATCGATAGAGGCTTTTTCGAAAGTGGGCGCGCTATTGGCTATAATTTCGGTTACTAAATGCGAATGCTGGCTGTAGGCTTCCATGTCGCCCGAGATCACTTTTGCATCGGGGCAAAGTTGAAGTGCCAAGTACATGGGCATGGCCGAGTGCACCCCGAATTTGCGAGCTTCGTAACTACAGGCAGCCACCACGCCACGCCTGCTGCTGCCACCCACAATCAAGGGTTTGCCCAACAGTTTAGAGTTGCGCTTGCATTCCACAGCCACAAAAAAGGCGTCTAAATCAAGGTGTATGATGGTGCGGTTTTCCATAGTATTGCCGCTGTAAAAATGATACAATTTTTAGTAAATACTAAAATAATTAGTAATTTAATTTTAAAAGACTTTTTTTTGACCTAAAATACTTTGTGGATTTGATTCTAGGTTATTCACTTCGGCCAGGGATAGCAGCGGAAAGCCCACAGCGAGGAACGAGCGAGGACTTGAAGCGGATAGCCCGCCCGGGCCGCCAAAAAATTCATGAAATTTTTAAACTTGGTTTGAGAATGGTTCCAGAAAACACGAAATCTTAAAATCCCTGTTAATCCTGTTATATTTCGCCTCAATTTTTTAATTATGCGTCAACACCTGCTGAGCGATGGAGCCAGCGAACTTAGCTACGAGATCCGCGAGATCGTGAAGAAGGCCACAGTGATAAAAAACCTGGGGCAAGAAATTTTTTGGGAAAACATCGGTGACCCGATTCAAAAACATCATGTGCTGCCCGAATGGATACGAGCGGTGATTGCCGATTTGGCGCTACAAAACGACACGTATAGCTATTGCCCCAGCAAAGGTATTTTAGAAACTCGTGAATTTTTGGCCGAGCGCACTAACGCGCTCAACAAGGTGCGCATTACGCAAGATGACATTTGCTTCTTCAATGGCTTGGGCGATGCCATCGCTAAAGTATATCAATACATAACTCCTACTTCGCGGGTGATCGGCCCCAGCCCCGCTTACTCTACGCATTCTAGCGCAGAGGCAGCACATGCCAGCCATGAACCGCTCACCTACACACTCGACCCCAATAACAAGTGGTATCCCGACTTGGATGACTTGTACAACAAAGTGAAGTATAACCCAAACGTGGTGGGCATACTCATTATCAATCCCGATAATCCAACGGGTATGGTGTACCCGCTTGATACATTAAAACGGATTGTAGCCATTGCGAGAGAGTTCAACTTGTTTTTAGTATGCGATGAAATCTACTTAAACATCACCTACAACGGTGCTAGAGCTTATGCCCTTGCAGAAGTTATTGAAGATGTGCCGGGCATTGCTATGCGAGGCATCAGCAAAGAGCTACCTTGGCCGGGAGCGCGGTGTGGCTGGATGGAGTATTATAATCGCGATAAAGACGCTGACTTCAATCGCTTATGCCAGGCCATTGATAATGCGAAGATGATTGAAGTATGTTCTACTAAACTTCCACAGTTGGCCATACCAAAAATTTTGGGCGATCCACGCTTTAAAATTTATCGTGAAGAAACAAATCAAAAAATTGGTAAGCGCAGCAGAATTATTTCTGATATTCTTAGCACGGTGCCAGAACTTACTTTCAACGAAACATTTGGTGCGTTTTATAACACCATCATCTTCCGCATGGGTGCGCTAAGGTCAAATCAAAAAATCAAAATTCAGGATTCAAGAATAAAAACATTAGTGGAAGAGTGGACAAGTATGGAGATGCCGCTCGACAAGCGTTTTGTGTATTACTTGCTTGGCGCGAAAGGCGTGTGCGTAGTGCCGATCTCATCCTTTTGCTCCGAGCTACAAGGCTTCCGCGTTACCTTACTCGAAGAAGATGAGGCGACATTAATAAAGACATTCACGTCTATAAGGGATGGAATAGTGGAGTATTTGGGGAGTTGAGTATAGAATTCAGCTATTCTCTTTTTGCTTGAAACCAATCGCGGTTGGTTTTTATTTAGGATTTAGTAAAAAGTAAAGGGCTCATATGAGGCTTGCTAGAGAGTACCAGAATACCCAAATGGAGATATATCAATAAAATTCATGGCTCAAGAAGTTGGATGTAACGGCTCAAAATCCCTCTACCCAACATATTCTTCTGCGGTTTTATAATACACGGACGAAACAGCAGCAACACATCCATTATAAATTTTATATCTGCTTTTCGTTTTTCAAATTTTTTAGCTCGTTCATCATACAACTTCATCAAATCTCTTCAAGGTGGTCTACCAACTTCGGATGGCAATACCAGCGGAAGAAGCGGAGGAATAATTTTGGAGGATTTGTTTTCATTCCGATTTCAAACTATTCACCGGATTTGCCATGGCGGCTTTTATTGATTGATAACTGATGGTGAGCAATGCAATTATAACTGACGCGATCCCCGCAAGGGCAAATACATGCCAAGTTATCTCCGTGCGGTACGTATAGTCTTGCAACCAACCGCGCATCATGTACCAGCCCATGGGTATAGCGATTAAAATGGCGATCAATACCAATTTCAAAAAGTTGAAGGTGAGCATTGTAAAGATGTTGTTGAGCGATGCGCCTAACACCAAGCGAATGCTGACTTCCTTACCTCGCTGCTCAATCATAAAGGCAGAAAGCGCAAACAGCCCGAGGCATGCCACCACAATGGCGAGCACAGCAAATGTGGTGAATATCTGCCCCATTCGTTTCACATCATCATACATGCGGGTAAAGCTTTCGTCTAGAAACGTATAGCGGATAGATTGATTGGGCGAGAATTTTTTCCATACCTCTGAAATGTTCTTAATGGCATTTGCCATATCGCTGCCATTTACTTTCACAGAAACAATAGAAGCTTCCTTGCCCAACACAAATGCCAACGGCTCAATTTTATCTTTTAATGATTCAAAATGAAAATCTTCCACCACGCCAATTATATTGTATACTTGCCAATTTTCAATCTGCTTGCCAATGGCATCTTTTAGGCCAAGTTCTTTCGCCATTTTTTGATTGATGATTATGGCCGATGAATCGGTAAGCATTTCAGGAGTAAAATTTCTTCCCTCTATCAATTTTATTCCGAGTGTTTTTAAGTAATCGTGGTCAACACGCCACACCTGAACACCAATCGATTTTTCGGTTGATTTCTTTCCTGCATTTGTAAAGCCATTGCCATTTCTTTTTGTTCCGCGAATGGGAAGGTAATCGCTCACGCTGGCGCTCTTTATGTTCGATAGTTGGAGCAGCTCATTTTTAAAAGTAACTATTTTTTTTTCTAATGTATTTGTGCCTTGTATAAGTAGTACTTGTTCTTTTTCAAAACCCACTTTTTTATTGAGTATGTATTCTACCTGTTGGTAGATCACCAGGGTGGCAATGATGAGCGTGATGGATGTAGCGAACTGAAAAACAACGAGCGAATTTCGCGTGAAAGAGTTTTTGCTTCCCTTGCTCACGTTTCCTTTCAATACCTTGACGGGCACGAACGAAGAAAGGTAAAATGCGGGGTACAATCCTGCCAGCAAACCCACCGTAATGGTTGCACTCACTACTATCGGAAACAGATACCATTCCTTCCAAGG
>JANXRR010000071.1 GCA_025356795.1 Bacteroidia bacterium | reverse complement strand
GCACTGGAACGTTAACAGGTAGAATTCCGTCTTTAGTAGTACGTGTGTACCAATCAATAGTACCAGTCAATTTACTGTTAAACATTGCAAAGTCAGCACCAAAATCAATTTCACCTTTAGTTTCCCACTTTAAGTCAGGGTTGGCATTACTAATTGGACCGTAACTAGGACCATAAGCACCATTGTAGAAGAAACTTCCTTGCTGACCAAATTGTTGGAGCGAGTTGTATGAATTAGATGGTTGGTTTCCTGTAACACCATAGCTACCTCTAAGTTTCAAATTATTCACAGAAGGAATATCAATCAAATTTGACAACGTAACTGCGCCACTTACCGCAGGGAAAAGCCCCCACTTATTGTTTGCTCCAAAACGGCTTGAACCTTCATAACGAGCGCTGGCAGATAGGGAGAAATTCCCACCAAAGTTAACGTTTGCCCTGCCAAAGAATGCAACAAGTTTGTTAGAGTTAGCATAACTGTAAACACCTCCAAGACCATTTGCAAAGTCGAGGCCAGAGCCTAAATTGTTGTAAGTAAACGCATCGGTAAGGAAATTACCACCTGACGCACCAAATCCATCATTTAGGAAGTCTTGGAATGAGTATCCTCCAAGCAATTGAAGATTTGTTTTGTCGAAAGTTTTATCATAATTAAGCGTAGATTCAAAAAGCTGACTAACTCTTTGATTATTAGATCTTCCAGCAAATCCTTGACCACCTTGACCACCGAATTTAGAAGTTTTCTTGTTAGAGAAGCCGAAAAGATCTGTTTCGCGCTGGTTAGAGTAGAAAACCGATGCACGCAAACCATCCACAACGTTGCTAAAATCATACTCACCTCTAAAACTTGCTAATATTTTAGATTCTCTTTTATCATTAGTACTTTGTTCAACAATGGATAGAGGATTGAACCAGTCAAAAATATCACGTTCAGCGTACCCACCATAACGACCTCCAGCCGTAGGGCTAGTAAGAGTATTATCATAAACAGGTGCTGTTGGATTTGCTATTACTGCATATCTGAATGAGTTGGCATTACCAAGTTGCGATTCCCTTGTTGTAGTTGATAAGTTTACAGTGAAGGTAGCGCGATCATTCAATGCTTTTTGCGTAAGGTTTAAACGCGCATTAATTTGTTGAAATCCTGAATTTAGACCAATACCACTTCCATCACGTAAGTTTGCGGATGCACGATAAGAGGTACCTTTACTTCCACCAGAAAGTGCCAGGTTATGAACTTGGATCTTTCCTTGACGAGTAACTACGTCTAACCATTTGGTAGAAGAACCTAAATCTTTAGCGCCAGAAACCGCTCTGTATTCAGCTGCAGTCATTACATTGATGCTGTTTGCAATGTTTTCAACTGCATAGGATGTATTATAATCCACTTGCGTTTTTCCTGCTTTACCAGATTTTGTGGTAATCAAGATAACACCACTACCACCTCTACTTCCGTAGATGGCAGCTGCTGATCCATCTTTTAACACATCAAAAGAGGCAATATCATTAGGGTCAACATTGCTTAAAGAACCACCAATGATACCATCAATTACTATTAATGGCTCTGCATTAGCACCTACTGTACCAACACCGCGAAGGCGGATATTGAAACTACCATTAGGATCTCCACCCGGACGTGTGATGTTCAAACCAGCTACTCTGCCCTGGAGCAATTGAGCTGGGTCATTAACAGTACCTTTGTTAAAGTCTTCTGCCTTAACACTTGTTACAGAGCTAGAAATTTCTTTCTTCTCCTGAGTACCATAACCTACCACAACAACCTCAGAAAGTGAAGTTACATCAGATATCAATTCCACATTAAGCGTTGTTTGTGAACCCACTGCTATTTCTTGAGTGGTTGATCCTACAAAAGAAAAAATAAGAGTTGCATTAGCTCCTACTTTAATTGTAAAATTTCCATCAGCATCGGTAGTAGCTCCATTACTAGTGCCTTTCTCCACAATGTTTACACCCGGAAGTGGTGAAGCATCATCTTTCGAGGTTACCTTACCTGTTACCTGACCTTGAGCGAAGCTTACCATCGCGCCAAACATCAAGAAGACTGTAAGGGACCTGCGCATTAACAGATACAATTTTGTCATACTTAAATTGATTTAGGGTTTAATTGTTGATTGTTAAACTATTTTCGTATTCAGATTAACCATATTTCTTATAGCTATCCTAAATCTCGAACTCAATGTTACCATTTTATTGACGCATCTCTATTATAAAATGCTTAAAACATAGATAATAATTGTAGAAAACGGTTTCGCAATCGTTTGCGTTAAATCTATTTACAGGTATTGATAGCTTCGTTCGTCCTCTACTCTAATGCGTTATCTTTATTATTTGTCAAAAATGAAGAAGAACCAAAAGAATGTTAATTTGCAAAAGCTTTACAGTTGAGCTTAACAAATTAATAATCGATGAAATTCAATCAAGTTACTATTAAGGACATTGCCCGTGAATTAGGAATCTCCCCTTCCACCGTTTCTAGAGCATTAAAAGACCATCCCGATATTAGTGTTGATACTAAAAAGGCGGTTAATGAACTAGCTGATAAACTTAACTATCAGCCAAATATTGTAGCGTTAAATTTAAGGCAAAAGAAAACAAACACGTTGGGGGTTATTATTCCAGAACTGATTCACTTCTTCTTTTCTACGGTGATCAGTGGCATTGAGGATGTAGCAAATCAAGCGGGTTACAATGTAATTATAGCGCAATCGAATGAATCTATTGAGCGAGAGAAAAAAGTAATTAAGGCACTTTTCAATAGTCGTGTAGACGGCATGTTACTTTCCATTTCCAGGGAAACAAACAATTTTGATCATATTGAATCCATACTTTCAAAAGGAGTACCTATTGTTTTTTACGATAGGATGTACACTAATCCTAATACAAGCAAAGTAATAGTTGACGATTACATCGGAGCAAAAGAAGTTGTTACCCATTTAATAGAGCAAGGGTGCAAACGAATTGCTCTACTTGAAGGAACTCCTGGATTGATGATAAGTGTCGATAGAAAAAGAGGTTATATAGATGCGTTATCAGAAAACAATATTCCATTCGATGAAAATCTGGTGATCTCTTGCCCCGAAGGAAGTTTAGAAGATGGAAAGGCAGGAGCAGAAAAACTTTTAGCTATCAGCCCTCTACCTGATGGAATCTTTGCAACCAGCGACCCGATGGCAATGGGAGCGATAACTGTGCTTCGCAACAAAGGAATAAAAATTCCAGATGATGTTGCGGTTGCTGGATTTAGCAATTGGTTTTATGGTCAATTGATGGAACCTTCACTTACATCGGTAGATCAACCAGGTTTTGAGATGGGTCAGGAAGCAGCTCGCTTATTAATCCGTCAAATTGAAACCAAAGACAAAGATGTGTCTGATATTCAACCCGAAACCAAGACCCTTAAAACTCGGTTAATAATTAGGAATTCTTCTCTCAGAAAAAAAGCTAAAAAAAATTAACGCAAACGATTTCAAATTTTTGATTGACTTTTCTAGGTAAAATGAATGCATTTAGCTTTACTTGAGCTAAATATTTATTTTATTTTTGATATGATAGAATCAGTTGCATTAAAAAGTTCGGTTGTAAAATCATTCGGAAAAATTTGTTCACATGAATCTATTCCTGGAGGCTTGCAAGGAAAAACAGCGTCTGGAAGTTTTAGAATTCTTTTTTACTCCAATACCATTTGTAGAGTTCAGCTTTCGAAAGAAACCTTCTTGGAAGAATTCTCTTATTCCGTAATAGCAAAACCAGTCGGCATTGAATTAGCAACCAATGAAATAAGCGATGAAATAAGAATTAAAACTTCTTCTCTCCAGCTCGCTCTGAGAAAATCAAAATTTAGCATAAATTTTCTTACGTTGTCAGGCATTACTATCAATGAAGACGAAAGCGGGTTAGAAACCTCTTGGATTGGTGATCAAGTAACTACGTATAAAAAAATGCAGGGAGGAGAACGGTTCATTGGTCTGGGAGAAAAAACTGGTCCATTGGATAGGCGCGGCTCTGGGTATCAAAACTGGACCACCGACTCTTACGGATATACTACTGGCCAAGACCCACTTTACTGCTCAACTCCATTCTATATAGGCATTCACAGCGGTTTGGTGTACGGCATTTTTGTTGATAACAGCCATAAAACATTTTTCAATTTTGGTGCTTCCAACAATCGCTTTTCAAGCTTTTCTGCAGATGCAGGAGAAATGAATTATTATTTTATTTCAGGATCTACTATAGCAGAGGTTATTCAAAGCTATACATTTTTAACAGGAACAATTGAATTACCTCCACTTTGGAGTTTAGGTTATCAGCAGTGCCGTTATAGTTATTACCCCGATACGGAAGTGATTGCACTGGCCAGGACCTTTCGGGAAAAAGATATACCTGCCGATACTATTGTGCTTGACATTCACTATATGGATAAGTACAAAATATTTACATGGGACAAAAAGCATTTTTCTAACCCAAAAGGCCTGTTGCAGTATCTTCAAGAAAAGGGTTTTCATGTGGTAGTTATATGTGATCCAGGTATTAAAGTGGAGGAAGGGTACGAACCCTATGATGATGGAGTGAAAGAAGATGTGTTCGTCAAATATCCTGATGATACTAATTATAGCGGCCAAGTATGGCCAGGTTGGTGTCACTTCCCTGATTTTAGTAATCCTAAAACAAGAGCTTGGTGGGGAGATAAATTTAAACTTTATACTGACCTTGGCATTGATGGGTTTTGGAACGATATGAATGAAATTGCCACATGGGGTCATATGCTTCCCGATAATTTGACGTTTGATTTTGAAGGAACTAAGGCCACCACACGCAGAGCAAGAAACCTTTATGGATTTTTGATGGCAAGAAGCACTTACGAAGGAGCAAAGCTTCACCTTAATGGCAAGCGTCCGTTTAATCTTACCAGATCTGGCTTTTCTGGTGTGCAACGTTATTCTGCAGTTTGGACAGGCGATAACGTGTCCTATGATGAGCATATGCTTTTGGGCGTGAGATTGGTGAACAGCATGGGGCTAACGGGCATGTCATTTGCCGGATATGATATTGGTGGATTTGTGGGGGATGCTTCCCCTAAACTTTTCGCCCGGTGGATATCTATTGGCACTTTATCACCTTTATTTCGAGGGCATACTATGATCAATACTCGTGATTCAGAGCCTTGGTCCTATGGTGAAGAAGTAGAACAAATTTCAAGAAATTTTATAAAGCTTAGGTATAAACTCCTGCCTTATATTTATTCATTATTTCACGAGGCTTCAACAACAGGAATGCCGATTCAACGCTCACTGGCAATTTATTATACCCATCATTCAAAAGTGTACGATCATCAATTTCATAACCAATACTTGTTTGGGCCAAGTCTATTGGTGGCTCCTGTTGAAAGTACAAAAGAAGTAGTAAAAGTATTTCTGCCAGAAGGCAATTGGTATTGTTTTTATTCTGGTAAAAAGTATGAAGGTGAGCAAGAGTTTTATACCGATTGCCCATTGCACAAACTTCCCGTCTTTGTAAAAGCAGGAGCCATCATTCCTTCACAGCCGGCATGCATCAACACTTCCGTAAAATCCGAGATTTCAATAATACATATTTATGCTGGCGCAGATAATAGATTTGTTCATTATGAAGACGATGGCGAAACGTATTTGAATGAACAAGGCAGCTATTTCAAGAGAACCATTTCTTACCAGTCGAATCTAAACAAAATCACTTTTGAAAAGCCTGAAGGAACTTTCGTTCCATCTTATAAAAAATTAAAGATTATACTTCACAATTTTTCTCAAACAAGCAGAAGTATCAATGAAAGTACAATTGAATTAAATCACGAAATTCATTCCTATTTCTCACCGTTAGAAAAATATGATCCATTTAGTGACCCTGAGTCAATGGGTGAAGAGATCGTAAAGACTATTGAACTCGAATACTCTCTTGAAAAACTAGAAATAATACTATCTTAACCATACCCTAGCATGAGTCTTTCATCTCCTATAAAACCGAAATTAAGTTTCTGGCAAATTTGGAATATGAGTTTTGGTTTCTTTGGAATTCAATTCGGATTTGCCCTTCAAAACGCTAACACGAGTCGTATTTTTGAAACTTTAGGCGCAGATACCAGTAGCCTAGCTTTATTTTGGCTGGCAGCACCTATCACAGGCCTTTTAATTCAACCCATTATTGGTTTTTATAGCGATCGAACTTGGCACCCTGTGTGGGGAAGAAGACGGCCTTTCTTTGCCGCAGGCGCACTATTGGCATCATTGGCACTATGCTTCATGCCGAATTCTTCAACCCTTTGGATGGCCGTGGGCATGTTGTGGATCATGGATGCGTCCATCAACATAAGCATGGAACCGTTCCGTGCATTTGTGGGCGATATGCTTCCACCATCTCAGCGCACAACGGGTTTTGCTATGCAAAGTTTTTTTATAGGTATAGGGGCTATCATTGCCTCTTTTTTACCTTCTATTTTTACTTCGGTATTTAATATCTCAAATGTGCCGCCTCATGTGGGGGAAATTTCAGATTCAGTAAAGTATTCTTTTTATGTGGGTGCACTCATGTTGTTTTCAACAGTAATGTGGACGGTGTTTACCACGAAGGAATATCCGCCCGCAGCGGGTGACGAACAAAAGCTCAAAAACCGTGAGAAAAGAAAAATTGAGGATGAAGAAAAATCTAAATCCCGGTTTAATAAGTTAAGCCTTCAACTTATTATTATAGGTTCCTTACTTTCTCTAATGGTTTATTTCTTCACGTTAGAAAAAGAACTTTTTGTATTGGGATTTGGTGTGATCGCTTTCGGTCTGGTGTTTCTTTTGGCTTCAAACTATATCTCTCAAGGGCGCTCATACTTGGGCTTCGTGCATATTGCGAAAGATTTTATCACCATGCCAAAAACAATGGTGCAGCTCGCTTCCGTTCAATTTTTTTCATGGTTTGCTCTTTTCGCTATGTGGATTTATACAAACTCTGCGGTAACAAGCCACATCTTTCTTACCACCGATCCTACTTCGCAAGCCTATAACGATGGCGCGGACCTTGTTAGTCTACTCTTTGGAATTTACAATGGCATAGCTGCTTTAGCTGCTTTGATGCTTCCAATATTGGCTAAGTATACAAGCCGGAGAATAACGCATCTTATCGCTCTTACTTGCGGTGGCATTGGCCTTATATCTTTTTATTTTATTTCAGATCCATTTTGGCTTTGGTTCTCTATGGTAGGAATAGGCATTGCCTGGGCCAGTATTCTTTCAGTACCTTATGCCATGCTTTCGGGGTCGCTACCTCCAGAAAAAATGGGTTATTATATGGGTGTTTTCAACTTCTTTATTGTTATTCCACAGATTATAGCAGGCACCATACTCGGGTTTTTATTAACTCACCTTTTCAATGGTCAGTCTATTCTAATACTCGTCACAGGCGGTATCTCAATGATTATTGCTGGTTTACTTTGCTTGCGTGTGGCGGATAAAGAAGAAATTGAAATTAATAGAATTTAAAGTGAAAAATTACTTACCTATCTCGTTAATAATTTTCGTTTGCAATTCTGTTTTTGCTCAACAAGCGTCATTACAAAAGATAGTGAATGAATTAAAAATTAACGCTGGTGCCGATACAACATCCAGCAAAAAAGAGATTAATTCTTACTGGAACAATTTAAAATCAACGTATCGCATTCCTATTGTAGTTGAGGATTCTGTTTTGTTTTTATATAAAGGCACGGCCAAGAAAGTAGATTGGATGGGCGACTTTAATGGTTGGGGCTATAACAGTGATTTCAATAATACAGGCACCCTTATTTCGGGAACTAACATTTGGTATCTTAAAGCATCCTTCCCAAAAGATGCACGCCTTGATTATAAAGTCCGCATCAATGAAAATGATTGGCTATTGGATCCTGAAAATCAATATCGGCAGTGGTCGGGCATAGGAGGTGGAAGCCCTAATAGTGAACTAAGAATGCCACTTTGGAAAGAAGACGCCATTCTTACTTCACGCGAAACCATTGCGCATGGCGAAGTGAAGGCTGACATTTTATTGAACAGTAAAATACTTGGCTACCAGCTTAATTTTAATGTGTATTTGCCCGTTGGATATGAGCAGTTGGGCAGGCTGCCCTCCGTTTATGTAACCGATGGTTATGAATATATGCATCCGAAATTGGGTAACATGATTACTATTCTCGACAACCTCATTGCCGACAAAAAGATAAAACCAATTATTGTCATTTTTATTGATCACCGAGAACCGGTAAACAGAGCTAACAACAAGCGAATGAATGAGCTTGCTATGAATGAAAAATACTTGACTTTTTTTGAAAAGGAACTCATCCCTACAGTGGAATCTATTTTTCCGGTGTTACCTGAAACCAATCAGAGAGCCATCTTAGGAGAATCTATGGGCGGACTTACTGCGGCTTATTTTGCTTTTGTCGAACCACGACTTTTTGGTATGGCTGGCATACAATCTCCCGCCTTTTTGTTTCGTCCTCAAATCTATAAATTGTGCAATAATCCCAATCAACCCATTCAAATATCAATGACCTCCGGATTGATCAGCGATGCTTCTGATGCAAGCCGAAAAATGAAATCGATACTTGAGAGCAACGCCTGTGTTTATCATTACCGAGAAGTAAATGACAGCCATTCGTGGGGTAATTGGAGAAATTTGATAGATGATATTCTAATTGATTTCTTTGCCATTAAATGATTTAGCTTTATTTATGAACCGTTATATAAAGGCAGTAGCAAGTGTAATAATATCTTCAATTATAATCAATGGTTGTGCTTCGGGAGTTGGAGCGTATAAAAAAGGCAACTATTACGAGGCCGTTCTAGAAGCCGTGCAAAATTTAAGACGTAGCCCTGAAAATAAAAAGTCTTTACAAGTGCTCTCAGTTAGTTATCAAGCTGCGATTAATTTATTGACAACCGATATTCAAAATCAAATTAATTCAAACGCCTATCTCAAATGGAAAAATGTGATCGGAAACTATCAGCGAATCAATACACTTTACGAAGATATTCGTACCTGCCCGGCCGCCTTAAAAATCATTCCCAAACCAATGGAGGTTTATAAGGATGTAAAAGTAGCTAAGGATAGCGCATCCACCGAATGCTATAATGCCGGCATTCAACAAATGTTAAAAGGAACTCGCGAAGATGCTAAAAGTGCTTTTTTTCTTTTTACAGATGCCAACAATTATTCACCCGGTTATCGCGAGGTTATAGAACTCATTCAGCAGGCAAAAACAAATGCTACTTTAAAAGTATTAATCAAAGTTTCTAATCCTACCAGTTACCACTGGAATTTCGATCCGATTATTTTTACATCAAGTAATAACCAGTTTGTTGCTTTCTATACCGAGCAGCAAGTACACACCAAAAGCATTGAGAAGATTGATCAGCATATGATAGTTATGGTAAATGGATATCAAGAAAGTCGTCCAACTGTTTCTAAGAATTCACAAGAGTATCAGGATAATTTTCAAACTGGCACAAAGAAGGATAGCACAGGAAAAGATATACCCGTTATGCAGTTGATGAAAGCGCAAGCCACTACGTTCGATAAGCAAATTCTTGCTACCGGATCGCTGCAGTTCATTATCGAAGATGCCAACAATTCAGCACAACTATCTAGTGTGATGATACAAAGTGACCAAAGTTGGAACTGCCGCTGGATCATTTGCAGCGGTGATTTTCGTGCCCTTCCATCGGCCATGAGAAACTTTTGTGGAAAACCTGAATTATACCCTGTTGATAATCAATTGATAACTCAAACCAAGAAAGACCTAGATAAAAAGCTCTCCAACATTATTTCTGAGTTCTACAAAAATTATTAGCTTTTAGAAACACAATTTTTAACCGAGGTTAATTCAACAAACTTGATAGTTTGGTGTTGTGTGCGACAAATTGGTGCAATCATTCAAACCATTTTTGCTTTTTTAAAGTTATATAGGATTATGAAAAAACTATTAATTGTATTACTTGCATCATCTATTTTCAATTTTGCCCTTGGGCAGAAACAAACAAAACCTATGAGTCAAACTAATGGAGAATTACAACTTGCCACTTTCGGATCGGGTTGTTTTTGGTGTACCGAAGCTTTTTTTTTAAAGGTGAAGGGTGTAGAATCTGTAGCTTCTGGTTATGCGGGAGGGAAAGTGAAAAATCCGAATTATAAGGAAGTATGCACTGGTACTACTGGCCATGCAGAGGTAATTCAAGTGTTATTTGATCCAAAAAAAGTAACCTATGAAGAACTGTTGGAGATTTTTTGGAACACACATGACCCAACCACGTTGAATCGTCAAGGTGCAGATGAAGGCACTCAGTATCGTTCTGTTGTTTTTTATCACTCAGAAGATCAAAAAAAGTTAGCAGAGCAATACAAAAAGCAATTAGATGCTTCGCATGTTTACAACAATCCAATTGTAACTGAGATTACCCCTGCTAGTGTTTTTTATAAAGCAGAAGACTATCATCAAGATTATTATGCGCTAAATCCTAATCAAGGTTATTGCCAATATGTGATTCGCCCAAAAATTGAAAAATTCAAAAAACAATTTGAAGCTAAACTTAAAAAGTAATAGAAATCTGTAACCTAATTTGCACTTAAGCGTTCCTTCCCCCTAGTAGGTAGGTTCTACTAGGTTTAAGTTTAGGTTTAGGTAATAAAAAGCCCCTTTTCAAAAAGGGGCTTTTTTTATTGTTATCAAAGAAGAAAGTTTTATTTTTTGTAAGAAGTTATGTCGTAAGCTATCTTCATAATCTTGGCAACTTGGCCGAAGTTATTTAAGAAAGGAGAATAGATTCCTTTAATCCATATAGTTTTACCATTCTTAGTTGTTCGTTTAAATTCACCTTCAAGTTTATTACCGGCCGCTAATTCTTTCCAAAATTGTTTATACTCATCGGATGCACGATCTTCTTTGGTTACCAAAATCCGGTGGTAATCGCCAACAAGTTCTGCTGCTGTGTAACCCACAATAGCTAAAAATTTGGGATTGGCTTTAAGTATTTTACCTTCCGTATCAAATTCTACCATAGCCAGCGAAGAGTTTAAAGTATCCATTGTACTTTCAGTTTCATGCTGGTTTCGTTGCATTTCTTCTTGAGTGGCCTGCAATTCTTCCATATTTTGTCTCATCTCTTCCTCCTGTGCCCTCATCTCCTCAGTCATCTGCTGAGATTCACCGAGTAATCGTTGTGTGCGTGCATTAATTTTTACCGAAGAAATAGTAGACGCAATGCTCTCTCCTATTTTCTCGATAAACTCAATTTCATTTTTCTGTAGTGTATTGAAGGAAGCTATTTCAATAACACCGAATATTTGATCATTTACTTTTAATGGCACGATCAAAATACAAGTAGGATTTGCATCACCCAATCCAGACGTGATCTTAATGTAATTTTGAGGCACATTGGTAAGAAAAACCGTTTCCTTTTCTTGCCAACATTGCCCAGCTAAGCCTTCGCCTATATGGATTTTATGATTGTGGAATTTCTTTTTATCCCACGCATAGCACGCCACCATCGACATGGTTGGTTCTTCTCCTTCCTCATCATCTACTAAATAAAGAGCACCTTGGTTAGCCCTTAAATACTTTATTAAGTTGCCTATAATTTCATCCGATAGCTTCTGCACATCGGTATTGTTTACTCTTAAAATTTCGCCAAATTTCGCCAACCCTTCTGTAGCCCAGTTTCTCTTTTTATCTTCTTCGGCAACTTTTGAAAGGTTGTTGCGCATGGTGATCAACGCATTGCCTAGCACATCATGTTCACTGAGCGGTTGAAAATGAGAGTCATAACTTCCTTTACCAATATTTTCTGCAAAAACTGAAGTTGCTTTCAGCCCGTTGACAAGGGTATTGGTAGCAATTGCCATTTCTCCGATTTCATCGTTGGTATATTTTCTGTTTTTATCTTCCTCTACAAGTTCTCCTTTACCTAACATTAATACTACGTCTTTCACATAATTGATGGGGCCGCGGATAGTTCTTACAATGAGGTAAGCTATTAACAGACCTGCCAATACTATGATAATACCCAACACAATTGTTGAAAAGCGAAGTCCAACAGTTGAACTCATAATTTCCTTATCAACTCTATCAGAAACTTCTGTTTGCTTTGCTGCTATCTTACTCAATCTATCCAATAGCTCTGCCGATTGTGGGATAATCTGACTTTCAATTACATCTTCGGCAAGGAGTTTAGTAAGTGGATTTTCATAATCCTCGAAAGTGTTTAGTTTCTCTAAAATGTTTTCGTCAGCAGCTTTCATCATTAACTCAAACTTCTGAAATACTGTGTCCAGTTTTTTCTGCTGGTCTTTATCTTCCCATAGCAACACCAACTTTTGAAGCTTTTCTTTTAATTGAGGATATGAAATATTCTTCAGGTTGCGCAACGACTCCCTGTCCTCTTTGTTGGTTTGGAGATACACCCAATTGGTGATCAGCATTTTTGATTGGGTCACAACTAAGCTAAATTCATTAATTGATTCCTTCGATGGCTTAGCTACATCTGAAGAAAAACTGATTGAATTATCAATGCTATTTCCTCTTTGAAAAATTATGAGGGCATTCACTATAAAAAGCACAATCAATATCAGGAAACCTCCAAATATTTTGTTGCCAACACTAAGTTTTATTTTCATAAAGAAGTTATATTAAATAATCGGACAAGTAATTTTAAACATAATTTTTAAAGCATAATGGCATGCCGGGTAAGTTCATTAAATACTTTTAACTGATGCTTGGTTATAGCATTCATGTTCAATTCAAAAGAAGGTTTTCCATCCTTGCTCACAAAATTGATACAACTTCCTTTCTTTCCTAACCCTTCTTGATGCGTTACTACTAAGGTGGCCCAATCATTGGTATGAGTAAGAACAGATGCTAATAATTGCGATTGATTATCGGGTAAGAATAAAATATTGCACTTTTTGATTTCTGAAATAGAATTGGCTCTTACCAGCTTGATAGTTCTGCCATCCACTTTTTTCTTCTCAGCCAAATTTTGCAATTCTTGAACCATGGGAGATTCGCCTAAAATACTAATCACAAAATCACCCTGATTGTATTCATCGGGCCATTGCACATACCGTGTAAAACTATAAATATAAACACCTTGCCATTTTTCATCTTGTGCTTGAAGCACAGGTATTGAAAAAAGTAATAGAATAAGTAGAAAAATTCTTTTCACGAGTCCAAAGTAAGGTTTTTTGGTGAATTTAATAGTCTTGGAAAAAGCAAATGTAAGGATTGTGATAGGATTAAAGAATAAACTGACCTACCCACTTCTTTCAGTTTTTTAGTACCTTTTCTAAAACTTTAAATATTATGTGCAGATTAATAGTGTATCGGGGTACTCCCATCCTCATGGATAAGCTTTTGTATCAACCTAAAAACTCGCTCATCAATCAAAGCAGCAATGCTAAAGAAATTGAAGAGCCACTTAATGGTGATGGCTTTGGCATTGGCTGGTATGCACCTGAATTTGATTCTGAACCTGTGACCTTTGTATCGGTA
>JANXRR010000039.1 GCA_025356795.1 Bacteroidia bacterium | reverse complement strand
TTTTCGGGATAGCGCACAGTTGCCGATTTTCTAAACAGGTGCTTGATCGTGATCATAACGCCCGAAAGAATAGCCGGCAAATAAATTTTTTCTGAGAAGGTCATCTTCTTATTTGAAACTATAATTGATCGGTTGGTCAGCATTAGTTATGAATCAAAATTATTTCTATAGATTAATTTCAACTGATACTTTATCAATGGTGGATCATTACCCTCACTGTTTTCAAATTTTCATTTTCAAATTTTAAGTAATAGATGCCATTGGGTAAGTCCGCCACATTAAAATTTACAACCCCATTCTGGCTTGCCCCTGATCTCACGAGCTGTTGGAACGAATCAAACAACTTCGCTTCAAATTCAGCGGTTAAATCAATATCAGTTTTGTTATCTGGCTCCACTTTAATATTGCTTTCATCAGGTTGGGTAGGGCTAAGACCAATTGTCAATTGGTTGCTCACTGGATTTGGGAACACCTTGGCAAAAGTACCACCACCACCACCACCAGAACAACTCGCTTTGAAACGCCCTTCTGGATAGGCAGTCACAACTGTTCCACACGTATTTGTTATATCAACTCTTAAAGTGTGGTAAAGATTATCAACTGCATCTCCAGGAACTGTGGCACTATTTGATGTGGATGTGGTTTTTAATACGAAATTTGTTCTGTTGGCAGTTCCGATATACCATTTGTAGGATGCATTTGGATCGGGTGATTGTGTAACTCTACCGAGGATGGTATAAAAAGTAGGGCCCGTTGGGCATATTACCGTCCTTTGTTCAAACAACGGATCTGCAATTCCGGTACCCACCACTACTGGTTTGGATACTATGGTTGAACACCCCCCTGCGCCTGCTTGCGTTGCATTTAAATTTACGATGCCATTAAAACTATTTGCCCTTGTGGCATTACCATTAGTGGAGTTAACGGTTAGTGCGCTTAGGTTATCAGAAGCCCACACAGTTGAAGAACTCTGTATGGGGTTTTGCACAGTGAAGGTTTGCGAACTGCAAATTGGTTCTGTGCCAACTAGTGAAGGTACAGTTCCCGCATAAGCCGCCCCAACTCCCACTGCATTCCACGCATTGGTAACCGCAGCAACTTCTTTTGAGCTGGCGCAGAAAATGTTAGTAGCAGCATTAATTGTGGCAGTACGGAGTTGATCAAAAGTAATATTGGTTAGAGCTGCGGGTGGAGGTGATTGAGTTAATTCAAATCGCTCCGCTCGATAAGCAATTCGCGCAGCAGAATTGATCCCAATTCCACTTACAGCAAAATCTTTATTTAGATCATTTGTTCCACTACCTCCTTGTGAAAGCAAATAAAACCAAAAGTTGACTACGCCATTATTTGTATGGACTCCACCATTATCATTTTGACCGTTTGGATCCATCCAAAATGTACCTCCGCGGGTATCTGGTTGATTATGTTCATTAGGATTGCTCATATTCCTAAGGGCATTTCCAGTTTTAACAACATCTTCGCCAATAAGCCAAGTTTGTTTATTGCTTGTAGCCCACTGCTCAACACATGCCCCCCAGATATCACTGAACCCTTCATTAATTGCACCAGTTTCGCCAGAACCTGTCCAATTTACGGTTGAAGTACACACGCCATGTCCAATTTCATGGGCGCAAATATCAATAGAAGTGAGAGGCCCAAATAAAGTTGTGCCATCGCCATAGGTCATTCTTTGTCCATCCCAAAAGGCATTATCGTTGTTCGTAAAAACCTGGTTAATAGCTGGTAGGTTCGCATGAACATAACTTAAGAGGGGTCCTCCAATTCCGTTCCAGCTATTCCTTGCGTGTACTGTATTCCAATAATCGTAAATCATTTCAGTCCCCCAATGGGCATCCAATGCTGCATCGTCCATATTTGCATTATGAAATTCGGCAGACGACCAATTGTTATCGCCATCATTAAAATCCGGGGCAGATCCATAGTTTGCTCCTTGATTGAGCATATTGTAAGTTTGGATCATAACACCATCCCTTGTCTCCCTTAAGCGGAATCCACCATTGAATGAATCTGAAATTATACTGCGTTGTCCGTTATAATGAGTGGAAGCTGTTCCTGATGTATTTACGAATTCAATCAAGTTTTCTTGACCTATGATGCTACCATCATTAGCGTTTACGTACACATAATTTCGACTTAAGGGCTGGTGTGCATAAATATCAAACTTCCATGCAAGGACGAAACTATTTCCTTCCTTTAGTTTGTCAGGCACAATTACTAAACTCCCAGTTGGGTAGTAAGATTTCTTATAGTACCTGCTGATCCAAGCTTCTTCTTCGGATACTTCCCATTTATATTTCTTTGCTCCAATAAACTTAATTGCATTTGTTAGTGCTGTACGTTCGCTTAAGGAAGGGGAGGTAGGAGCCTGTGCAATTCTTATAAAATTACCATTTACATTTTCAACAAGCCCATTTCTTCCGTGAACAGCGTAGGCACTATATTCTACCCTTATGTTATTGAAATGATGAGAATAATATTGATGTGTTAAGCCCAAGTCATCTGCCTCAGTCTTCTCAAGTCTTAGTTCATGAGGCGTTTCAATTCTTAAAAGTTCTTTTAATAATTGGATTCCATCCTTCATATGATGTCGGGTCGAATCATTCTTGACTCTAGCGAATGTAACTACTCCTCTCATATTTCTTTCTTTGTCAGTAATCCCTACTTGAGAATAAGTGTTAAGCCATGCTAATATCATTAGTGCAAGTGGCAATAGATTTTTCATAAATTTTTTCTATTATTTTAAGATTTAGCGTTTCAGTTTCAAGATTAAGCCAGCATCGCCCACGGCTAGGCCTATATGAGTATTAATAAAATAAATTTTGCGTATAGAGGCATTGTCTTTTTGAAATTGCAAGTGCCAATTTTGTCCTTCATCGTTTGTAAAGTAAAAAGAGTTCAGATTACTGTACAGACCCTCACTTTGATTAAAAAAATAACAACTCATAAAAAAATTCTTCAAATCGGCATTTCTCTTCACCCAAGTCACGCCACCATCACTGGTTTTATAGATTGCCGTTCCTTCTTTGGAAGATGATGTTAGGCTACCTTCGTGAAGATCTTCAAAAACGTAACCTATGCTCTCATCGATAAAGTGCATGCCTACTATATTTTTGAAATTTTTACTATTTCTTTGCCACGTTAATCCATTGTCGACACTATTGTAAAAAAAACCAAAATTTGTGAAATCGTATGAGGCACCGCCTGCCACATATGCTGTGCTTTTTCCCTTTATTTGAAATGCATTTGCTCTTCCCAAGGAATTATTTTCCAGTGTTTTTAACCATGTTTTTCCACCATCTGTAGAGTAATATATTCCTCCAATCGAAGAACGTATCACCTTACTGTTATCGAAAAATAATGGGTAACCATAAAGGAAGTCAGGAGAAATTGCCCAGGTTAATCCATGGTCATTTGAAGAATAAACATGATCAGGATTATTATTACCAAGTTCTTGGGAAGTTCCTAGAGCAATAAGTTTATCTCCATATCCTGTAAGGGTATTTATTCGAACCGATGCGATTTGAAAAGTATCCAATGCCCAATGATCTCCACCATCTATCGTTTTTAATAAGAGAGTTTTTTTCTTTTCTTGATTGTAATCTGCAACAGCATATCCATTTTGCTCATCCAAAAAGTAAACATCAAATAAAGATCCTCTATAACTTGAATTTATGGTAGTGATATCAATTCCTTTGAGAGGCTGCACTTCATTTTTATCGCACTGAGAAAATGTGGCAATGAGAATTAATAATGCAAAAACCAAAATCTTGTTCAAGTTTTGTTTGATTCGTAGTTTTTTCATGTTATGCATTATTTCCTTAGCAATCCTTTTTGGCCAAAGGCAAGATTAAACGAAATTGTGAATGTTAAAATGAAGATTGTTTTCATATAAGGAGTTGTTAGCGTTTCACTATTTTCAATATCAAGCCATTCTTGGTAGTTGCGATGCCCAATTGTGGGGAATAAAATTCCATCTGAGTGATCTGGATATTATTGTTGCGATATATCTCATGCCATGTTTGCCTCCATCGCCAGTATATTTAATCGAAGCATCGCCTATTGGAGCATAAAGACCCTCAAGCTCTGAATTGAAATGACTGATCGGGTATAAATCAATGTTGGGATTTATGACGTTAAAGGAGTTACCTGCATCAGAAGTTTTTATCATTTGCTGTTTGATGGTGAACAAATACCCGAGGCTATCATTGACAAATTGTGCATTGGTAATGTTTGAA
>JANXRR010000539.1 GCA_025356795.1 Bacteroidia bacterium | reverse complement strand
CTGGTGCATGCAGCCGGCAATGATGGAGAAGATATTGAATTGGCCAACCAGGCCAATACTGTTGCCCTTTCGGGAGATTGATAACACTAAACTATATTGAATTGCAAAATCCCCGCAGAGGGATTTTTTTTTGCTTCTTCTTGATATTATTTGGATTCATTCTAAATAATGAGTTATTTTGCTTATTAATAATTAGTCTAAACAAGAAGATCGCATGAGGCAATGTTTTATCATCCTTCCAACAATTTTACTTATCACAAATACTTGTCTTGCTCAAACTGGTTTCATAAAAGGGCGCATTGTTTCCCATGATCGTCAGCCGGCAGCGTATGTAAATGTGCTGATAAAGCAAATTTCAAAGGGCACGACCTCGCTAGAAAACGGGAATTTTACTTTCAAAAACATTCCTGTGGGTGCTTATTCGCTTCAAACTTCATTTGTTGGCTTGCAATCCCTTGAACTTCCGGTAACAGTTAATGCAGGTGATACTGCTACCATCAACTTCACCCTTTTGGAAGATGCACATCAATTAGCAGAAGTCACCATTACCGATTCGGGCAACCTAAACGAGAAAGTGACCACGCTGGGCAAATCGGAAATCAAGATTATGGACTTGCCCCAAAGTGCGCTTGTTATTGGCAAAGATATTATGGAGCGCCAGCAGATACGCAGCATAAGCGATGTGCTAATGAACACCAGTGGCATATATATTATGGGCACAACCGGGGGCACACAAGAAGAAATTGCCGGCCGGGGATTCGCTTATAACAGTACCAATACCTTTAAAAATGGCGTGCGCTATAACAATGGCATTGTACAAGAAACAAGTTCGCTGGAGCGAGTAGAGATTTTAAAAGGAAGTAATGCTATACTGTATGGCAATGTGGCCGCAGGAGGAGTATTGAACTTGGTAACAAAGAAACCGCTCTTTCAAAAAGGAGGCGAGCTTGGATTTAGAACAGGCAGCTATTCTTACTATAAACCCACATTGGATGTATATGGAGCAATTGACAATAGTAACAAAATTGCCTTTAGGATAAACATGAGTTATGAAAATGCAGGAAGCTTCCGCAACTCGGTGCAATCAGATCGCATTTACTTTAACCCTTCCCTATTAATAAAGGCTGGAAAGAAAACAGAGATACTTGCTGAAGGGGATTATCTCAAAGACAATCGCTCACTTGACTATGGTACGGGTTCTTTAAATTATGAAATTCTTAACATTGACAGGAACACGTTTTTAGGCGCGGCTTGGTCGTACAATAAAACACAGCAGAAGAGCGCCACCATTACCGCTACCCACCAACTGGCCGACCGCTGGCAATTGAAAGCCTTGCTTTCCTACCAAGGTTACTCCAATGATGGATATGGCACAACCCGACCAAATAACGGAAACTTTGTGCAACCTTCAGGCAAATGGCTGCGCGGCTTGCAGAGAAGTGGCTCCGATCAAGACTATTATCTGGCACAATTGGATGCCACAACCAAATTCAAAACTAAATCAATAGAACATAATCTGTTGCTTGGAGCAGATGTGGATCAATATCAAACCAATACTGCATCTTACACCTATAAAAACCCATTGGCCAACCCTAAAATAAACGGTGGTAACGTATATGACTCCATCAATGTGTATAACCTGGGGGAGCTTAAACAACGAAGCGACATACCAGACATTACTAAAAACACGTTGACCAAGAACCCTATCAACCGGAACGGATTTTATGTTCAAGATTTGATCCATGTACTGCCAAAACTTAAAGCACTGGTAGGCGCACGGTACAGCATTATCAGCTCGCTGAGCAATGTGTTTACTTATTCCACTTCGGTGGAAACACCCACCAGTTATAGCGATCGTGCATTTAACCCACGCGTTGGTCTGGTATATCAACCTTTCAAAACGGTATCGTTATTTTCAAGCTACGCCAATTCTTTCACGCTTAACACAGCTACCGATACACAAGGCAAGCCATTGCCACTATCAAACCTTAACCAATATGAAGCTGGTGTAAAAACAGACCTGCTCAATGGGCTTCTTTCCACCAACGTTACATTGTATACCATTATAAACAGCAACTTGGCACAACCTGTGCTTAGCACAAACCCAACTTACAATCAAGCTTTCCCTAATGCGCAAGAGCTTGTAGGTGAAGTGACTAGCAAGGGCGCAGAGCTTGACATCATGAGCAAGCCCATCCATGGTTTTTCTATAATAGCTGGATATAGTTATAACGACACGCGCTATACCAACAGCACGCAATATATCAACGGAAGCAGGCTAAGGTACAATCCTTCACATACGGCCAATGCCAGCATGAATTATACGTTTCAAAATAAGTTGAAGGGGCTCAACGTGGGGTTGATCGGGTTTTATGTAGGCGACCGTGTTGCTGGCCGCTCCACGCGAGTTACAGTGGCAAATGACACTTATAAACTAATGACCATACCGAATTACTTTCAGTTTGATGCTGCTGCGGGCTATGCTTTATCAAACGTTTCATTCAGAGTTAAAGTATCCAACGTTTTGAATCAATTGAGCTATAATGTGCACGATGACAATAGCGTAAATCCTATTGCGCCTCGATTATTTTCGGCTGCTCTCTCGCATAAATTTTAGTCTTTGCTGATTAAACGATAAAATCCTGTGAGGAAAAGATTAAGACCTAGTAATCAATCGCTTCCGTGTGGTCTTTAGTGGTTTCCTTACGGGATTATATAAGATATGCGCGATATGATAAGATTTCTGCATGGTCTTCCATGGTTTCTGTGCAGTCTTGAATCATTTATGCATGGGCTTATCTAATTTCCGAGTAGAGTTATATTACTGCCTCACCTTATTGTATCACTTCTGCTTGGTCTCAAAGGCTGACAGGGAGACGTTGAATTAAGCTCTTGTCGTTTGGAGGATTTGAATATTTTTAAGGGTTTGATAGTGCAAACTGAAGAAGTTTTATTAAGTCTTCCTCTTTCTTAAAATCAATTGACTCCTTTTGTAGGTAATCATTAACTCTATTCTTATCCTTTTCGAAGAGTTTTAAAAGGTTGCGTTCATTTGCCTTATACACCTTGTCTCTTTTATCAATAAAAAAATAAGAGGAATCACGTTTAAATATTGTGTTTTCATTTCTAACCATTTTACTAAAAATAGGCGAATAGACAGTATTATAGCGGGTATTTTGCAATCCACTAACAATTATGCCAGCCTCCTTAGCTTGCTGCATTACTACTGGTTCATATCTTGCTAACTTCCACTTGCGTTGTATACCCAACTTAACAGGGGAAGAATTGAGTACAATTTCATAATGCTCATTGTCCGAAAAATCATGGAAGTATATCAATTCATTTATTCGAACGAATTTGGCAAGATGTTTATCCACATAAAGTGTATCCCCTTTTTCATTTATGAATTGAGGTAGCCCAGCATCCAAATCAAAATTTAAGCGCAGTGTCTGAGATCTCTTTTCAAGTACTGTTATCAAGTATCCATTTTCAAATGCTGGCTTACGGTATTTCTTTTCAGTTGGGAATTTTCCTGTTATTGGAGGAACAATAGCTTCGTTTGGATTTTGCCCGAAAGAATAGAGATTTGATAAGCTTATAATTGCAAATAATAAAATGATAGGACTAGAATTTTTGGCCATTGCTAACTAAGGATTCGTCTAAAATAAAGTTTCCATTGTAAAGTAATATTTTTTCATTTCTCTGCCAACCTGTCACTTTCTTTAAGGTGGAATAATATTTGACTTCCTCGAACTGTCTCAAAAACATAAACTATGAAAGAAAAAGGATCCATCTCCATCCATACCGAAAACATTTTTCCCATCATCAAAAAATTTCTTTACTCTGACCACGAAATATTTTTACGTGAGTTGGTGAGCAATGCGGTGGATGCCACGCAGAAGTTAAAGAAGCTTGCCTCCATTGGCGAATACACAGGTGAAATTGGCGATACTAAAATTGAAGTGAGCTTCGACAAAAAGAAGAGCACCATTACCGTGAGCGACAAAGGCATTGGCATGACGGGTGAGGAAATGAAAAAGTATATTAATCAGATTGCTTTTTCTGGAGCGGCCGAGTTTGTGGAGAAATTCAAAGACAAAGGCGATGCGAAAGACATCATCGGCAAATTTGGTTTAGGATTTTATTCCGCCTTTATGGTGGCCGATAATGTGGAGATTGTTTCTCTTTCTTATCAAGAGGGAGCAGAAGCTGCCAAGTGGGAGTGCGATGGCTCTACAGAGTTTGAACTATCATCAGCAAAAAAAGAAGGAAGAGGAACCGATGTTATTCTTCATGTTAACAAAGATTCAGAAGAATTTTTGGATGAATATCGTTTGAAAGGAATCCTAGAAAAGTATTGTAAGTTTTTACCCGTTGAAATAAAGTTCGGTACCAAAGAAGAAAGCGAACCCGATGGTGAAGATGCAGAAGGCAAGCCAAAAACCAAGAGTGTAACGGTTGATCGTATCATCAACAACCCTTCGCCACTTTGGATGAAGGCCCCCAAAGATTTGACCGATGAAGATTATATAAAATTTTACAAAGAACTATATCCCTTCTCGGAAGATCCTTTGTTTTGGATTCACCTAAACGTGGATTATCCTTTCAACCTTACGGGAATTCTTTACTTCCCAAAAGTGAAAAACGACTTTGAACTTCAGAAAAACAAAATTCAATTATACTCTCGCCAAGTATTTATTACCGATGAGGTAAAAGATGTGGTACCCGATTTCCTAATGATGCTTCACGGCATTTTAGATTCGCCCGACATTCCGCTCAACGTATCACGCAGTTATTTGCAGAGCGATAGCAACGTAAAAAAGATCAGCGCACACATAACTAAAAAAGTAGCAGACAAGCTTCAAGATATGTTTAAGAAAGATCGTAAGGAGTTTGAAAAGAAATGGGACGACATTAGCATCTTCGTTAAATACGGAATGATAAGCGATGAGAAGTTCTATGAAAAAGCCAAAGACTTCGGCTTGTTGAAAAATACCGAGAATGAATATTTTACTTTAGATGAATACAAAGAAAAAGTAAAACCGAATCAAACCGATAAGGATAGTCAGCTGGTTTACCTATACACCAGCGATCGCGGCAAACAAGACTCATTCATTCAATCTGCAAAAGACAAAGTGTATGATGTACTCGTGTTGGATAGTGCCATTGACAGTCATTTCATTTCTAACATAGAACCCAAGCTTGAGAAGACACAGGTTAAACGCGTAGACAGCGATACGGTAGATAAGCTGATTGCCAAAGACGAAGCTATGCCAAGTGTGCTCAGCAAAGAAGAAGAAGAACAAGTGAAAAGTATTTTTGAAAAAGCCATCAACAACACCAACATGACGGTGGCCGTTGAATCGCTTTCGCCTAGCGAGCTTCCGGTAATTGTGACCATGAGCGAGTGGATGCGCAGAATGAAAGATATGGCCCGCACTGGTGGTGGCGGTTATGCCTTTATGGGTAACATGCCGGATAGTTACAATGTTGCCGTCAATGCAAATCATGGGATAGTACAAAAGATTATCAAAGCAGAAGGAGAAGACCAAAAGGTGAAACTTGCTAAACAAGCGTATGACTTAGCGTTGCTGTCGCAGAATCTGCTTACGGGTGCAGAATTAACAAGCTTTATTAAGCGCAGTGTTGAGTTGGTCTCGTAATCTCAGATTGAGTTTGTAGAAAGTAGTTAGCCATGATCTTTCCAGGTCATGGCTTTTTATTTTCAAAATAAATTTTAGTTACTTTCGTTATTCAATTTATGCGAAAACATATTCTGCTTTTCTTAATTACTGTGCCAATTATAATGGCAGCTCAAGATCGGCCTGAGCCTCGCATTCAAGAAGGGCAATTTACTTTTGATACAGATAAACCTTTTTCTGTGTTGGAGCTTGATCAAAAAATAGAAGAACCAATAGTTACCAAAAAGAAGAAGCCCAAGCGAAAAACTTTTTATGGAATAAAAACTAAAAAAGGATTTACACGAAAAGGATTTAAGAATAAAGTTACTGTTGAGCTTTTTTATGTGTTGAAGAAGTCAGAAAAATCAACAGGTTTTGCACGCGATATTTATTGGTATGATTTTAAAAATGCGGCCATCAAAAAAACGGCAAGCTTTGATCCAAAGAAAGGAATACTACTACATGGCCCATATAAAAAAATGCAAGGCGATCTTGTAGTGGAAGAAGGTATCTTTTATAAAGGCCTAAAGCATGGACGATGGATGCGTTACAACCGCGAAGACTTATTAGAAGACAAGGAAAAATATTATAAAGGTTGGCCAAAGGAATCAATCGTTACTTATTATGATCCTGCCGAGCGTACGAAAGTAAAAGAGATAATTCCCGTTGAATATGGAGAGCGTGAAGGATATTATTACATGCTGTTTGAGAACGGCAAAGTTGCTGTGCAAGGTGAATATCAGTGGAATAAAAAAGTAAACGATTGGTTTGAGTTTTACCCCAATGGGAAAAGAAAGCGCGTGATTGAATACCCAAAAGAAGCATTTGAAAAGGAGCTGAAGCCTTTCATTAAGCGTGAGTGGGATAATAAAGGAACTGAGATTTATTCGGCAAGTAGGTAAATAAAATAGCTGCAAGCGTTAAGTAAATTTAAGTGACTAAACAAATCCAGCAGCGTGAAGCTCTAATAAAAAGCATCTTCAATATGATAAATCTCGGTGTTGTTATATTTGAATAAAACTGAAACAATATCATAGCGAACATTGCCTTGCCAATCGGTTTCGAAAATATAATGATCCGCGCCCTCCAAAATCTTTTTTACTTTGGCCCGATCTACAAAGGTTTCAGGATGCCCAAAGGCTGTTGAGCTCCTGGCTTTCACTTCTACAAAAATCAACCAGTTATCCTTTTTTACGATGAGGTCAATTTCCGAATGCTTGTAGCGATAATTCCGTTCAAGAACTTCAAAACCTTTCTTAATCAAAAAGTTGGCAGCCAACTCTTCGCCTTTGTTTCCCTTTTCGATTTTGTCGGTCATCGGTTTTGTGTTATCCAATAGTGAATTTAATCACTCAGCGTTAAGATGCAAAAGGTTTGTTTTTTTAAGGAAATGATTTGACTGCAGAGATTCGCAAAGAAAAATCAAATTCATTTTCTATGGCTCTCAGCGAACTTTGCG
>JANXRR010000537.1 GCA_025356795.1 Bacteroidia bacterium | reverse complement strand
CACATCGCGCGCTAAGCCAGTAGTGTATGCCACGAAACCACCAAATCCTTTTGTTGTAGGTTTCTCTACTTTAAAAGTAAGGGTATAGGAATCACCTCTTTGGTAGTTTTTAAGCACAAATACGTTTGTTACAGCAGGGTTGATAAAGCGTGCCACGTTTTGCGGGCTTGTGGCGGTGCCTGCTCCAGTAACACCAGAACCTGGGAACCGCTCACGGTCATCAGTACCAGAAAACACACGATTCGGGGCTTTTAAATTTGCATCTATGTAGCGAAGTGCTTGTATGTTTTTGTTGTAAATAAATTCTACAGTTCCTACCAATCCAAGTGGTAGTTTTTGATCAATGGCAATATCCGATTTCCAAACTGTTGGATACTTTAAATCAGGATCTGTAGCATTTATAGCATAAGGCAATAGCTTGCTCAAATCAGTGCTTGCCGGAGGGCGAACTGCTGCTGGCAAAGTAGCTGGATCAGTTCTGAATGGATAGGCTGTACCCGTGCCAGAGATAACTGCAGTGTTTACCCCATTATTTCCCAATTGATTTGATACTAGCACTTGGGGAATTCTGGAAACGAAAATCCCTGAACCTCCGCGGATCTGAGTCGTTTGGTCTCCTTTTAAATCATAATTAAAACCTATTCTGGGAGAAAGCAACAAATTGGCAGAAGGAAAAGCACCCGTGTTTACTTTGTAGTCATTGTTGTTTTCATCCCTAAATGTCAATGCACTTACAATTGGATTAGTAAAGTCTACCGCAGTAGAATTATCATAAGAGAACACGTCACCACGCAACCCTAATGTTAGTTTAAGTTTATCTGTGGCCTGATATTCGTCTTGCCCGTAAACGCTATACGTGCTTACGTTCAATGTTTGCCATGGTTCAGCGCCTCCTGGCAACAATGAATAACGAAGATTGTATCGAGCTACGCTTACAGGTGAAGTAGTGGCATTGGGATTGGCTATAAAATCGTTTACCGCTGCTTTGTAATCGGCAATTGAGCTGTAAACATATAACCCATTAGAAACTGGGAAGAATAAGTTATCAGACTTATATTTTTCATACGCCAGTCCGCCAGTTATAATATGTTTACCTGAATAATAAGTAAAATTGTCTGTTAGATTAAGAGTTGAATAACGAAGCTTGTTTGAAGGAGTGAATGGATCAAAACCAAGACTTGTGTATGTAGACCCACCACTTTGAATTTCAACGGTAGGAAACAAAGTTGTTCTGTAACGTCTGTCCTCACTTTGATAGTTATAAGTAGCAATAAATTTATTTGAAAACTTACCACCAAAATTAGAATTCAATTCAGCTGCCAAAGAGCGGGTATTGTCCTCAATGATGTACCCTGTGTTTTGGGGCGACAGTGCATTTAAGGAATTAGTTCTGTTACCAAAACCAGCGGTATTGCTACTGTTACTACCGCTTATTAATACTTCTGCATCAGAATCATGTTGAGAATACCGTACTGCCAATTTATGTTTGTCGCTAATATTATAATCTAAGCGCAACAACGATTTCTTACTATTTGTTAAGTTATTAAATCCATATAATTCACCCGCGTTCCATCCTAACTTAGAAAGTGTGAAGCTTGCCAAATCTTGTAAATCTGCCAAAGTAGTTCGCGATAAATTTGAAGTTGATTCTGAACCTGTAGGAAAAAATGAAAGAGCGGGTACTGAGCTTTTGAATTGCTCATAGTTTCCAAAAATAAATAATTTGTTTTTGATGATTGGAGCTCCAACCCTAAAACCAAACGTGCTTTCATCTACTGTAAATGGAGCAAGTTTTAAGCCATCCGCAGTTTTACCAACTAAATCATTGTTTCGTGAGAGGCTATAAACAGAACCTGATAATTCATTAGTGCCAGAGCGAGTAACTGCATTTAAAGCTGCACCAGCAAAACCCGATTGACGTACATCGAAAGGAGCTACGTTTACTTGCAATTCGTCAAACGCATCTAGTGAAATGGGGGTTGTGCCCGTTCTTCCTCCAGCTTGAGCTGAACCACCGAGTCCAAAACCATTATTGAAAACAGCTCCGTCAACCGTAAAATTGTTTAATCGGCTGTCTTGACCACCAAATGATTGGCCATTGCTGTATGCATTGTATTTTACAATGTCATTAATAGTACGGCCAATGGTGGGAAGACTGTTAATTGCATTTCTATCAAATGAAGCCGCTGCACCTGTGCGATCTGCACTAAAAATATCATTTCTAGAAGCAGATATCACAACTTCCTGCAGTTGCGTGCTCTCATCAACCAAACTAACATTAATATTGGCTGAAGTTCCAAGGTTCAAGAAAAGTCCTTCGAAAATTTGTTCTTTATATCCAACAAAAGACACCTTCACTGTGTACGGGCCACCTACTCGCATACCTTGAATTACAAAACGGCCATCACCTGAACTCAGTGTTCCGTAGTTTGTACCCGAAGGGGTGTGCGTTGCCACTACATTTGCGCCCGGAAGCTCTTCAGTGGCTCCCGTGTTACCTGATTTACTTCCAACTACTTTCCCCGTAAGGGATGCCGTAGTAATCTGAGCCATTACGCCACCGAGGGTAACAAGCATCAGTGAAATAGCCAACAGTAAATTTTTTCTCATAAGATTGGTTTAGATTTTAATTGATTTTTAATCGAAGCGCAAAAGTACTTCAAGCGGCTGTGCAAATGTGTGTTTTAGGTTTACTCTTTTTAGAATATTGAAAAGCAAATGGTAACAATAACTTAACACACAATCTTAAAAGATTCAGCTTTTTGAGTAGATTTCAGCGATTTTTTTTGCAAAGTATATGTTTACAAATACTAAACCTAGTACCTAATGAGACCTAAATTCTACCTTCTTTTATTTTATTGTTTGTTACCGTTTGCAACTGCCTTTTCACAGCCCGATTTATTTTACTTTTTACCGGCAAAAGTTTCCTACAACCCCGCCATTCCTATACCTAAATCAGTGATTGGACATGAAGTGGGCGAATGGCACGTAAGCCACGACCGCCTTGTAAATTATATGCACGCGCTGGATAAAGCCTCCGATCGTATAACATTAGAACAAACTGGCTTGACCCACGAAGGCAGGCCTTTGTTGCTGCTTACCATCACTTCTCCCAAAAATCAAAAAAATATCGAATCTATTAGAGCTCAGCATGTGAAATTGAGCGATCCATCTCAATCTGCAGGCGTAGACGTAAAATCTATGCCTGTTGTGTTTTATTTGGGATGTAGCATACATGGCAATGAACCCAGTGGGGCAAACGCTGGCTTGGTTATGGCTTACTACTTAGCCGCTGCCCAAGGCCCTGAAATTGAAAAGTATTTAGAAAATACTGTTATTCTTTTTGATCCCAGTTTTAACCCTGACGGGTTGCATCGCTTCTCCAGTTGGGCTAACTCCCGCAAAAGCAAGATGATCGCTACTGATCCTAACGATATGGAACACAATGAAGCATGGCCAGGCGGGCGCACCAATCATTATTG
>JANXRR010000424.1 GCA_025356795.1 Bacteroidia bacterium | reverse complement strand
TCGATCCTTGAAATGCCTCTGCCTTTGTAGCTTCAAGGCAAGCATTATAGCAAGGCTCCTCTTTTTTATAAACATTGCAATTGGGCTGACTGAAACAAAAAACTGGCGCGAGAAATAGCAGCAGGGCAATCTTCTTCATGGCATGATTTCAATTAAGTTTCCATCGAGCAGTTTAAAAGTCAAGTATTGATAATAATCAACCTTGTTCTTTTCATCGCCACCAATAATCCAACCATCCAATTCTTTCGTGAGTTTTAAAAGCCCATCTACCAATGCCTGATTGAATTTTTTTTCTTTGAAATCATTGTTCATTCCTTGAACACGAAACCATCCCGTTTGGCCCTTACAGTTTACAACGAATCGAATGGTGAGAAAACCAGATTCCCCAGATAGGGTTTTGGATATAAACTTATCTTTAAAAGATCGATCAATGGCTGGCTTCTCGCCTTTGTATTGAAGTCCCTTGCTGAAATTATAATATTGAAATACTCTGCCCTCATCACAAACTTTAAATGTAGGGTCATCAATTTCTATATTGAATTTTGTATCACCAACATGATCGAGGTAACCTGATTTTTCATTCGTACTTTGAGCGCAAGAGTATAGCGATGCGGCTAGCACGATAATGAAATAACAAGTGCAATTCAAACCACAGAAAACACAGAGTCTCACTGCAAAATTACTCTGCGATCCTTTGCGGCCTCCGCGGCTATAAAAATCAAAAATTGGCATACTTCTTTTTTCTTACGTAAACTCGTATCATTCCAAAAATAATTAGCATTACAATCGGCATTACTAAGTTTAGCACTTGCCAGTACGTGCGTTCATTCTTGAGTTTGTCCTTATCAAGCGGACGAATCTTCACTTCCTTTGTGCGAGCTGTGATAAGTCCATTTTCATCGGTGAGGTACGCCACTATATTGAGTAATAAATCTTGGTTAGAATAAGTATATCCTGAAAACAAATCTTTACCTAACATCTGCGCTTGGTTGGTTCGGGGATTCACGTCATTGCGAGCCACATCGCCATCAGCAATGACAACTAATTTTGTTAGAGTGCTTTTTGTTTTGAAGCTGCTTGAATCAACTCCTTCTGGCAAGAATCTATTTTTGTATAGTGAAGTAAATTCTCCTTCCAACAAATAAGCTATTGCAACTTGACCTCCCGAAAAACTTTCAGGTTTTGTTTTGCGCAAATCATCGATACCAACTTTGATGGGGTTTGCCAACTTACGGGTGAATTGTGACGTGAATAAGAGTGGGGTTTTTTTCACGCCACTGGCCTTTACTGTATCTATGCTGCTAACGAAACGAGTTAAAGTTGCATCCAGGTTTTTAGTGATTGGATGATCTGTATAATGATTGATAAGCGGAAAGAATGGCCACTCCAATTGCATAATCTCTGGGCGATCACTGATTTTGCCAATTACCACAGGGTACTTGGAAGCAAACCGATCTTGGACTAAATCTTGATTGATGCGAATTCCATATTTAAAAAGTTGATCCTCTAAATGTGTTTCAATAGGCCGCGCAAAATAATTTTCAAGCGAAGCACTATCCATAGATGCTTCCATGCGATCGAGCAAGAACACAACTTTGCCACCATTCATGATGTATTGATCAAGTTTAAATTTTTCTATTTCAGAAAAAATGTTGGTTGGCTTGGCAATTATTAAAGCATCGTAATCAGAAATGGGTTTCTTCTTTTCAAGATACACTCTAACAACATTGTATTGCTCTAACAAGGCACTATTAAAACTTGCCAACTGGAGGCTATCTAATTCACCATCGCCTGTAATCAATCCTATTTTCTTGCGGTTTACATTCACGACTTTATTGATAGCGTTAGCTAGTTCAAATTCAACGCCTTCAACGGATTGGTTCAGCACTTCTTGCGAAGTCTGCGCAAGCTTGCTTTTAAAAAGCGTTACTCCACTTTCAAAACCCTCGTATGAAATAACGAATCCCGGAAATACAATTTTCTCTACCCGCTCACCTTCTTTGGAATCAATTACCCGCATGCCACTCACACCTTTCTGGGCCAACCCTAATTGGAATTCATTGCGTGCTTTTTCACTTGTTGCTGCTGCTGGGTCGGTAATCGTAAACTGAACTCTGTTTTTAGAATAAATCTTAAACTCTTCCAGTGTTTCTACAATCGTCTTTTGAAATCTCTTAAATCCAGGGTTAAGATCGCCCGCTAAAAACACCTCCACGAAAACTTCATCATCTAATTTATTTAACAATTCTTTTGTGGCAGGCTTAATAGTGTAACGCTCCTCTTCAGTTAAGTCTACCCTAAAGAAATAGGATGAAGCAAGCAGATTCAACAAAACA
>JANXRR010000534.1 GCA_025356795.1 Bacteroidia bacterium | reverse complement strand
TCACTGTATTGGCCTATTTTTTTCAACGTGTCTGGATGACCAACGGCATATCCTATCCGCAATCCCAACAACCCCACCGGAACAGTAGTAAGTGATTCAATTGTTAAATCATTCTGTGAGGAGGCCTCCAAGAAAACATTGGTGTATGCCGATGAAGCTTATTTAGAATTCTTAGAACCATCGCAACAAAAGTCAATGGTGCCGTTAGTTCAAAACACTAAGAATGTGGTAATCTCCAAAACGTTCTCCAAAATTTATGGCCTTGCGGGATTGAGGATAGGATATGCCGTTGGTCATCCAGACACGTTGAAAAAAATAGGCCAATACAGTGATACTATTTCGCCAAGTCAAACTGCTATTGCCGCAGCTAAGGCTAGCTTGGGCGATGAAGATTTTATGAAGATGGTGCGCGAAAAGAATGCCGCGGCCCTCAAGGTACTTACCGATTATTTAGATCAGAAAAAGATTTTCTACGGAAACCCCAAAACCAATGTTTTACTTTTCCCGGCTCCAAAAGATGGAAAGAAAATTCTTTCGCAGTTAGATGAAAAGGGTTTCTTGATTCGTGTTTGGGAATACCAACAGAAGGAATGGTGCCGTGTTAGCATTGGTACTCAAGATGAGATGAAAGCTTTTGTAAAGGTATTTGAGGAGGTGGTCGCATAGTCAAAATTTGCGATGAATGGTTTTTTAATAATGCCTTTAAACAGGCATTATTATTTTGTGCCATTTTTGTAGATATAAATATTGGTTATGATGTCGCTCTTAAATTGAAATAATTGGTGGTTAATTAAAATGAATTTTATGCGATTGTTACACACTGCCCTGTTCTTGTTCTGCGTAATGTTTTCTAAGGCGCAAACAGTCGAATATATTATTCATAAATATTTCGAATTTATTGGTGGTGAAAAGAATTGGAAGAAAGTAACAAGTATAATTAATACAGGTGAATATAATTATGGAGGGGCTGCCTTTCCGTTCACCACGTATTCTAAATCTCCTAATCTTTATAAGTTTATTGTGCCGTTCAATGGCAAGTACTATGCTCAAGCTTTCGATGGAAAAAATGGTTGGAAGATCGATGCTTTTAAAAATGAAATTGCGCCTACCTTGCTCGAAGGGAAATCTGCGATTGCAATGGCCAACGAAGCAGACGTTGAATTAGAAAGTCCATTGATCAACTATAAAAAAAAGGGACATCGGATAACGCTTGAAGGCAAAGAAACATTAGACAAGAAATTATATTATAAAGTAAAGCTTCTTCGCAAAGAAGGAGATGTGGAAATCTTTTACTTTGACACAACTACTTTTGAGTTATATCTTAAAACTGCAGTTTCAAAAAACGCAGAGATGGAAGGCGCTCTTTTGAATACTTACTTAAGTGACTACCGGAAGGTAGAGGGGCTCAATATCCCTTTTAAATTAGTAAATAAGGCAAATGAACAAACTATACTTACTATTACTATAAATGAAATAAAATTAAACATTGGCATCAGCGATTCCGAGTTTAAGTCAATTGGCCTAAAGTAGCAATAGTACCAGTTGGCTTTACATATAAGCCATCTGATCATTACCCCGGAAACGAAATCTTTCCCAATGATACTGTCGGTATCCCATTTCTTCCAGAACCATAATTAACGCCACCGCCACAAACACACTCGTTGGCTAATGTGGCAAACAATATGGCTTCTTTTGCATCGGGGTTTATGCCTAAGTCAGCCGTAGTTTTGAACGAAGCGTGTGGCAATTGACTTTTGATATTCTGTATGAGTAATGAATTATGCATTCCTCCGCCACTCGAATAAATATTAAAATGATCGTTCTGGGTAAAACCACTTTTCAATGCCATCACTATGATATCGGCTGTAAAGCGATTGAGTGTTGCCATTGTATCTTCAATACTAATAGCTTGTGTATTTGACTTTTGCTTTGATATTTCTAAATAGTCGAGATTAAATAGTTCCGGGCCAGTGGTTTTTGGGAAGGGTTGATAAAAAAAGATATTCTCTTTTAATGAGCTTAATAAGGATTCATTTATTTTTCCGCTTCGTGCTACTTCAGCATTTTCGTCATAGAATTTTCCTGAAAAGTTTTTTTGAATGAGTGCATCCATCATTGTGTTGCCAGGCCCTACATCACTGCAGAAAACTGTATCAGCGTTACCTGTGCCGGGTAGATACGTGAAGTTGGCAATACCGCCTATGTTTAGCATAATCCTATCTTCACCTTTTTTTGAAAAGATTAAAAAGTCGCCATAGCTCGCGAGCGGTGCACCTTCGCCTCCTGCAGCAATATGTTTTTGCCGGAAATCACTTAGCGTGATAATTCCTGTGCCAACTGCAATGTGATCTCCATCTCCAATTTGCAACGTGGCATTGCCAAATTTCTCATAACCATGTAATGACTTGGGCGCATGATAAATAGTTTGGCCGTGACTTGCCACTAGATCAACTTCAGGAGTATTAATTTTCCACTTACTTAAACATTGAAGAATTAAGTTCGCATGCACAGATCCTATCCACTCATTTAACAGGCAAACCTTTTCCAGGCTTACTTCTTGTTTAGAAAAAACAGATT
>JANXRR010000525.1 GCA_025356795.1 Bacteroidia bacterium | reverse complement strand
CAAGACAATACCAACAAAGCGATAAATGCAACTCTTATTAGCGCAGCAACTGCTTGTAATACTAGTGGAGGAAGTATCTCTGTATCTGTTGTTCCTGTACTTAAACCTGACGGGATAACGCCATACGTCTATTCATATAAGTGGTTTGTTGGTGCGCCACAAAGCTCAACTTTCAATTTTATTAATAATCTAAATCCACCCGAATTTCTAGACACTGGGTCAATTCCAAAAGATTATGATATAGTAACGGGAGGTCAATATACTGGACAGACTACGGATGTGTTAGCAGGAGTTACTGTCGGTCTTTATTCTGTGGTAATTAAGGACGATACAGGTTGTGGAGCAGTATATTCAGATATTGTCCCCTACCAAAATTTTCCTGTTTTTGATATACAGGGTCTTCAATCAACTTTGTGTGCACCTGCATCGAATGCAGCTACAAAAGTTTCGGTTACAGCGTCTGATCCTACTGGGCCGACTGTTGGTTCTGGAGGTAGCGGTACAATAAGTTTTGATTTAGAGTTAATATCTGGTCAAATGACAGATATAAGCGGGATTCCGACAGGGCCCATTCTTTCTTCGTTAACAGGTCTTTCAAGCACTTTTCCTATTGCTGATATTGAAAACTTTACCAGTTTAGCAACTGGAGATTATATGATTCATTTAACTGATTATACGTCAGGCTGCGATTTGTATAAGCCTGTCACTTTAAAAACTATAGTTGCTAAACCTCTTATTACTATCGATCTATTAACCGCAAATACAGCCTGTGATGTTAACTCTGCTGATGGCTCAGTTAAGTTCACGGTAAAGCAAGACCCCAATCAATTATCAAACAAGCTTAATCCAATAGTTCCTCCTGCAATATTACCTACACTTGTGTATACACCCGTTATACCTATCGTGACAGATTATAGGGTAACTGCTTTTAATCCGATGCCCGTGGTTGCGCCCGCACTTCCTCGAGTGTTAGGTGGGGGATCTCCTCAAACAACGTTTACTGATCTTAAACCTTCTATTAACTACACATTTACTGTAGTAGAAAATAATAGTGGCTGTTCTGTAGATCAAACCGTAGTTATTCCAAATGCACCTGATATTCAAGGGGACATAAGTGTAGCAATCACTGATGATACCTTCTGCGCGCCAAATTCAAATGGTAAAGTACAAGTTACAGCCGTGCCAACGAGCAATACTGCCGATTATCATTACTACTACTATACTGATCCAGCATTGACAGTATTGAAGTATGATGCTGTAGGTGATGGAGCAGGTACAGCAGGTGAGCTCTTCAATAAAACTACAGGTGGAGCGGGCTGGTTGCTAGGTGCAGTGGGTCAAGGTAATAGCCAAACCTATTATGTGAAGGCAACAAAAATAACAGGCACAGGTGTGGGTTGTGCAGCACCTATACAAACTGTTGTGATTAATGATAAACATACTACACCAGCCCCTGTACTTACCAATTTATCGAATACCTCGTGTGACCCTGCGGTAGGAGAGGGGGAGATAAAAATCGTGGTGTCGCCTTCTTCTACTTATACCTACAATTGGACGACTACCGCTGTTTCTACACCTCTAAGTTTTGTAACTCCTTCAATAAATAACAATGGAGATGGGATAGTGAATAATGGTGGCGATCACGATTACGAAACAGCTTTGCTTGAGGGTGATTATACATTGATAGTTACAGATCAGACATCGGCTTGTCAGGCCACTGCTGTTACTACCATCTTCCAGAATGCCACACCTATTTATGTGGTTGCTTCTACTCCAACCCCTCAGTTCTACTGTAACCCTGGAGGCAGCGCGGCTATAACACAAATTACATATATTAACAGGAGCGGTGGCGCAGTCACTCCAGTATCACCCGGTGATTTTGATTTTACGTGGACACGCACGGGTGTTGGCTCAGTGCTAACCGGTACTAATAAACCTTTATTAAATACAGCAACCTATGTGCCTGTTGCAGCAGATCTTATGGGTGCTGGTATTTACACAGTAGTTGCTAAGCGCACGAGTGGAAGTTTAGGACTTGGATGCCCTTCTGCTCCTTTAACCATTACCATAGATGATAAACGGGTATATCCTGTTCTCGCATTAACTCCTTTGAGCAATACAGGTTGTACTGCCAACGAGGGTTCGATAAAGGTTGACATAACGGACAACTCAACACCTGCTGTTGGATGGAATTATGATTATACGTGGACGACAGCAACGGCTACTCCTCCAGGACCGCCTGCTGCTCTTGTAGGACAATCAGGAAGTGGTAATTTGTTCAGCAACTTACAAGATGGTGGCTATCAATTGAGCGCGAAGAACAATATTACAGGTTGCACCTCGACAGCTTCCACCACTGTGTTAAAGAATGCAACACCAATTTTCATTCAGGCGATCACTGCACTGGATCAGTTCTACTGCACACCGGGTGGAAGTTTGGCTCTGAACGGTATCGATTATAAGGATGTAAGCGGGGCCACAATAACCATTCCCGCTGCCGGGCTTGTTACAGACTTTAGTTATGCTTGGTCACGGGCAGGCGCACCGGTCGGCACCAACAATAAACTCCTTGATGTAACATCTTATCCATTGATAGGTGCTGGTCAGTATTCTTTGGTTGTAACGAGAACATCTGGCGGCCCTGGCGCTGGCTGTTCCTCAGACCCCACCAATATTGGCATCTTGGACAAGCACAAGAACCCTTCCATTGCTTTAACACCGTTGAGCAATACATCGTGCAACACTGCCTATGAGGGATCAATAAAGGTTGACATAACGGACAGCTCAACACCCGTTGTTGCATGGAATTATGATTATACTTGGACAACAGTAACCACCACTCCTCCTGCTAACCTCACAGCACAAACAGGTCTCAGCAACTTGTTCAGCACCTTACAAGATGGTGGCTATCAATTGAGCGCGAAGAACAACATCACTGGGTGTACTTCAATAGCACAAACCACCATACTTTTAAATAAGACCCCGATTGTATTAGGTACAATTACTCCTGTAGATCAGCAGTACTGTATTTCTGGAGGAAGTCTAAACCTTACGGGTATTACTTATATTGATCGTAGTGGAGTTTCACAAACTGCCAATCTTCCTGATTTCACATATAGTTGGTCGCGCGCTGGAGTTCCGTTAGCTGGTGTGCTTTCTACCGTTACTACACTCAATACAACCTCTTACCCAACTATTGGAGCCGATCAATATACATTGGTTGCCACGCGCAAAAATTTGGCACCGGGGGCGGGTTGCGTCTCTGAACCTTCCATTGTTCAGATTCTCGATAAGCACAAGAGCCCTTCCATTGCCTTAACACCGTTTAGCAATACCTCTTGCTCACCTATCGCATTTGAAGGATCAATCAAAGTTGACATAACAGACAGCTCAACACCTGCTGTTGCATGGAATTATGATTATACTTGGACAACAGCAACCGCCACTTCCCCAGGACCTGCTCTTGTAGGACAAACAGGAAGTGGTAATTTGTTCAGCACCTTACAAGATGGTGGCTATCAATTGAGCGCGAAGAACAATATTACAGGTTGTACTTCAATAGCCTCTACCACAGTGTTAAAGAATGCTACGCCAATATTTATTCAGAATATCACCAGCTTGCCTCAATTGTATTGCAATCCAAGTGGAAGTTTGGAGCTTACTAAAGTTCAAATAACTGACATTAATGGAGTTGTTTCTACTCCGCTTTTGGGTGATTTCAGTTATTCATGGAAGAGAAATGGAGTAGCTTTACCGATAGGCACATCCATTCTATTGAATGCCGCTTCATACAATACGGCAGCCGATCCAACAGGCATTGGTGCTGGTCAATATTCATTGATTGTAACCCGTAATGCAGGCAGCCCAGGTTTTGGTTGTTCTTCCAATCCGGCAGCAGCCGTAATAGAAGATAAGCATGTGAACCCGGTAATCACGTTGACCTCTTTCAGCAATACCTCGTGCAGCACTACCGCGCCATTTGAGGGCTCTATACAAGTAGATATTACCGATGCCTCGGTTCCTAATGCAACGCCTGTATCGTATAATTATAACTGGAGCACAACGCCTCCACTATCACCTATTGCCCCTCAAACTGGGCAAACGGGCTCAGGTAATTTGCTTTCCTTTTTAGTGGACGGGGCTTATGCCATGAGCGCTACCAACCAAGCAACGGGGTGCTTAGCTACTGCTAACACTAAGGTAATTAAAAATGCGACTCCTATTTTTGTGGAGAATATCACGGCTACTGCTCAGCAACTTTGCAGTCCGCTAGATGGAAGTGTGGTAGTAAATGGTGTGAGCTACCGCGATAGAACAGGGGCAGCTATTTCTGATCCTGGCTTTGCTTCCAATTTTACTTTCGGCTGGACGGATGCTGCTACCCCAACCCGCAACACGTTAGCGCCCACGGGTATATCGCTAGCGGGTGTAGCCAATGGAACTTATTTTGTTACGGCCACTCGTAAAACCACTGTTGCCCCGGGTGCTGGTTGTGCTTCTGTGCCATTTCAGGCGGTAGTCAATGATATACGTGAATACCCAGTAATAACACTAACCACCTTGCCGCAAACTGCGTGCGATAACTCTGACAATGGCAACATAACCGCTGCTGTAGTTACCTCAGGTGTTGGCTCCGCTTCACGCTATGATTTTGCTTGGACAAGTCCTTCGGGTTCTTCAGTAGCTAATTTAACCAACACAACAGGTGCGTATGCTTCGGTAGCTCCTCCCGATATTATTAAGGCAGGCACTTACACACTGGCAGCTACTAATCGCTTTACACAATGCGTATCATCAGCTACAGCCACTGTGCTTAAAACAGTGCCAACCATTTCCATCTTAAACGTGTCAAAAATAGATCAGAAGGACTGTGCTCCGTTTGATGGAAGCTTTACCACTGGTTTTGCAGCGGCCACTAATATTTCGTTGCCCGCAACAGGTTATACATTCACGTGGCAAAAAGGTGCAGGGGCTTTGGCGGCAGGAGTTTCTGGAACGCCTATTACAGGGTTGGATGCAGGCACCTACACAATTATTGCTACCAATAATAACTCAGGTAAAACTGGTTCTGGGTGTGTTTCTCCTCCCTTCAATGTGGTGATTAAAGACCTTACTCAAAAGCCTGCCATCGATATTGCCACAATAGCTAACAATGCTTGCACTGTAGCGTTAGCCAATGGTGGCGCAGCTGCTTCTATAAGCGAAGGAACTACTCAAGGCATAACCACGGGGTATACGTATCAATGGAAAAACGCAGTCAATACAGTGGTTGGATCAACAGCTCCTGTTAACAATTTGCCAGACGGCACGTACACTGTAACCGTTACTGATACCAATGCGCCTTACTTGGGTTGTGTAAATACAGCCAGCAAAGCGATTGCTTTTGACCCTACTAATTTTGATGGCGAACTAGTAGCTGCCAATCAGTTTGTGTGCGCTCCTGCCGATGGTAGCCTTAAAGTAATAAAAATAATAGAAACCATTGCCGGGATATCAAAGACTTATAACATTGCTGGCAACGCAGTAGATAGAAATCGTTATAATTTCCAATGGTTCAATAGTGTACCTGCTCCTATTGCAGGGGCCAGCGGAAATGAAGTTAACGTTATTGTCAATCAACCTGCGGGGCAATACTACGTGAGTTTCACCAACTCATTAACAGGGTGTACTTCTAACTTAAGTGGCGGTATTATTGTAGATAAGACTTCCGTGCCGGTTATAAGCCTGGATCATTTTACCAACCCCACTGTATGTTTATCACCTGCTCAATTGGGTGGCTTACAAGTATCGGCTGATGGTAATTTGAATTTCTCGGATTACACATTCCAATGGACGGAGGGGGCAACTACCGCTGGTCCAGTTTTATTAAGTGATCCGGATTTAAGTGGCATAACCTACAACGCGCCATTGCAATACACTGTAAAAGTGACAAACAATGTTACGCAATGCTTTAGTAAGCAAACGTATAAGTTCGCTGTTGATACTATTACCATTCGTGCACTGGCTTCAGCTACACCCGTATCTAATTGTTCAGCCGCCAACGGCACTCTCTTTGGTACTACCGAAGTAGGTATTGGGGGCTTGTATGATTTTACTTGGTTTAACGGCCCTACCACTGCAGGCACGGTGGCCTACCCCCTTAACACCAAAGAAATTCTCACTGCACCTGTTGGCACCTATACGGTAAAAGCTTCACATAAAGATCCATTGTTTAGCTTTTGTCCTTCCATACCGGCTACAGTAGAAGTAAAGGATGTGCGCATCTATCCACAACCTATCATAGAGCAAAAAAACCCAGTTACGTATTGTGCGCCTGTATTGCCCAATGGGGTGGCTAAAGTTACCATAAACGGTGAAGTGATTGGTTATAACTTTGATTGGTATGAAGGCGATGTTACTTCACCTATTTTTTATACCGGCAGTGAGGCTTCAGGTCTGAAGGCTGTGCTGTATACCACAAAGGCTACTGACCTGGCTACCGGATGTTTTGGCACGCAAACCATTACTATTGAAAATAAGCCTACCCCGGTGGGGCCCATTACTGTAACAGTGCTTTCAGATCGAACCAATTGCATCACGCTTGATGGAGCGTTGTCTGCTGCTATCAATGGCGTGGCCGAAGGTTTTACCTTCCGCTGGTATGATGGCAGGGTAGTGGCTGGCACAATAAATAACATAGGAGAATTCTATAAAGGATTGGATGCTGGGTTCTTCACCACTACTGCGGTTGATAATATTTCAGGATGCGTGTCTCCCCCGGTAGTTACTGAGGTGAAGGCCGCTAAAGATATTCCTGATTTTGATATTGAAACTAAACCTACCAACTGTGAACAAAATATTGGGGAAGCGGTGATCATTCCCCTTAACAGTGTGCCGTTGGCATCCATCGATTGGAACATCAATGGAACTGCCGAAGTAGGATCTACACTTTCGGGATTGCCCAAAGGAATATTCACCGTTACAGCTACCTCATTGAAGATGTGCACCAACACCAAAACGTTGGAAATAAAACCCGATGTGCTCATCTTCAACGGTGTTTCTCAAAATGGTGATGGTAAAAATGATGTGTTTGAAATTGCCTGTATCACCGATTTTCCTGGCAATCATGTGAAAGTATTTAATCGCGAAGGAACCTTGGTTTATGAAGCCGATGGATATAACAATGGAGACGTTGTGTTCAGAGGTGTTTCCAATAAGGGAATCAGTTTATTGGGTAATGAATTGCCAGAAGGAACGTACTTTTACATTATTGATAAAGGGGATGGGTCTCGACCAAAGTCAGGATATTTAGAATTACTGCGATGAGAAAGAGAATAAGGGGAGAGTCCGTAGGCAACAATCAACAATCAAAGGGCAATGAACTGTCGATTGTCAACTGTCGGCTGTTAACGCTTGTTGTCATTACCATCCTGTGGTCCGTTTCAGCCAAGGGGCAGCAAAATATTTTATCTTCTCAATATCTCTATAATGGTTTGTTGATCAACCCTGCGTATGCTGGAAGCCACGTGCAATTAAGTGCAACGCTAACGTATAGAAATCAGTGGGTCAATTTAGATGGAGCGCCAACCACTGGAACGCTGGGCGTTCACACTTCCTTAAAAAGAGGAAAAGTAGGCGTGGGCATGTTGATCACCAACGACCACATTGGTAGCTACACCAACTCGGGTGCTTTTTTTAGTTATGCCTACATGATAAAGATACCCCAAACAAAAGGTGTCTTTTCAATGGGTGTGCAAGTAGGGGCCAATAACTTTAAAGCAGATTTTAGTGCCTTGAATTTGCGCAGCACCATTGACCCAAGCTTTATCAATATCAGCGAGTTCAGGCCAAATGTAGGGGGAGGTATTTTTTACTACGATAAGAAAATGTTTGCGGGCTTTTCGGCACCCGATCTAGTGAGTTACGATAAGATATTTAATGGTGCCCTCGATGCCTTGAGAACACCTCGTTATTATTATCTCAACGCAGGGTTGAAATTGCGAGTCAACCGCCTCTCTGATAAAATAATGTTGCATCCATCTTTTTTACTGCGCATACAAGACGGCACACCGGTAAGTATGGATTTTAATTTGAACTTAGTATATGATGAACAAATTAGCATTGGTTCTTCGTATCGCACGGGCGATGCCATTACTACTTTTATCAATTTGAAAATCAGTGAGAAATTTTATGTGGGATATTTTTACGATTGGGTTACCTCCGATCTCAATAGCTACTCCCGTGGATCACATGAACTTATGCTCAACTATAGAACACGCATACGAAATGTTCATAAAGATCTAGACTGCCCTCAGCTATTCAGTCATTAGATTAATTAAATGATATGCTAAAGAAAAGTGAAGCCGTTGTTACTAAGTTTATCGAAAACAAATAAGCTGTCGTCATTGAGTGTATCGTAGTTGATTAGTCATCTGCTCGCAGGTGGCAACAGGGTTGTTGTTTGGCATATCACAGTAGGTAACTAAAATTTGTTCTTAAGTTAAGGGTAGTATCAGTTAAAGAAACCAATGAAATTTTGCATATTTGCTCCGTGAATTATAATTCATCTTCACCGTTGAAATTAAAACCACAGCTGTTTACAATAGTACTTGTGCTTATGCTTGCACTGGTGAGTGCGGTTGGGGTTTCTCAAGATCTTCAAAATTTCACTCAATTTTATTTTAACCCTGCGGTACTTAACTCTTCGTTGATAGGAGTAGAGGGCAGGCCCGCGATGTTTTTCTCGTATCGTCAGCAATGGGTAGGTATTAAAGGCAGCCCCGCCATTGCCAATTTCAGTATTCAAGCGCCATTGGTCAATAGGGTAAATATTGGTTTCACTTTTACCAGCAACAAGCAGGGTATTTTAAATACTTCTTCGGCTCTTTTTACGGGAGGTTACACCTTACCCATCTCCTCCAATCAATCGTTTAGGTTTGGCTTTTCGGCAGGCCTTGCCTCCACGGTTTTAGATTATGATGCGCTAGATGCGGCTTTCAAAACATCAGGCGATCCTACATTGGCCAACTTGGTGCAAAGTACTATTCAAACTATCGGCAATGCCGGGTTCTCTTATAATGGTCAAACTTTTCATGTAGGATTATCCATTCCCAATTTATTTCAACCTACTTATTTAACTTCCAATTCTTTTGGTATTCCCCAGCTTAAACCGCTGGAATCTATACTCATTCACGCCAGTAATAGATTCTATTTCAACAAGGGTAAAAATATTTTTGAACCGTATGCTATCTATCGATTTAATAATTCCCTGCCTTCGCAAATAGAAGTGGCTGGTTTACTTCATCTCAATAACATGATTTATATTGGTGGATCGTACAAAGCCAACTATGGTATATCTGCCCTCACAGGCATTCGAATAAATAAAGAAGCTGCCTTAGGCCTTTCTTACTCCATACAAAATGTAGGTACTAACCAACTTAACAATCCTTCTTTTGAAATTCATTTGGGCTATTTGTTTGGAAAGAGAAATCAAAAGATACCCATCTATTCTTTTGTGAATACAGAATTGGAAAAGAAACAAAAAAAGACTGCCCTGCAAGCAGCTAATGATAGAAGAAAAGTAAAGTCTGGTTTATCGAAAACCAATCAGTCTTATTCCAAGCTAACAACAGCGCCTCGTTACAAGCATACCGATACAGATATTTCCCAAACGGTAAATGAGAAAAAACCCGTGTTAGCTAAAGTAGAACCAAAGACGCCTGTAAAAAAGCCTGTCGAGAAAAAGCAAGAGCCTGTAGTTAATAAACCCGTGGTGGTTGCTAAGGTAGAAGAAAAAAAGCCCGTTGTAGTTAATCCGCTAACTAACAACTCGACACTCGAAGAAGTGATAGCTCATAAACAAAACCAGTTAGACAAAGGGATTCCTAGTAATCAAAATAAAAATGAGATTAAGATTACACCCACTCAACGGCTTGTACTCGATAGCGCCTCACAGCATAAGGAAGAGCAAGAACGCTTGAAACGATTAGAAGTGCATGCAGAGGAGCCCTTATTGGAGCATAAAGATGAAGAAGGCACCCACCCACATGCCGAACGGCACGAATTTGCGAAGCGTGGAAATCATAACTCAGAAATGGACCTTGGCGATTATGTAATTGCAGGTGTGTTTAGTTCGGAAGCAAACGCTAAAAAATACAGTGATGGACTCCGCAAGCTGGGATTTAAAGATGCTGATTATGGATTCTTATCTGCCCACAACCACTGGTATGTCCATATTTCTGAGTCAAATGATATTAACGTAGCACGAACTGACAGAGATAAGTATAGAAAGATGACAATCTTTAAAGAGTCATGGCTACTAACCGTACACCCTTAGCGAGCTACTAACACGTTACCAGATTCAGGTTTTTTATCGCTGCAAGAAATCAAATAATAGTAAGTTCCTTCAGGCACGGGTTTGCCATTGTAAGTGCCGTCCCAATCATTTTTATATCCTTTTTGCTCGAGAATTTTAGAGCCATTGCGATCGAAAAGCGAGAGGGTACAGTCCGAATAGAACTCAATGCCCGGAATAATCCACACATCATTTTTCCCATCTCCATTGGGAGTAAACACATTGGTTACTTTTAAGCTCTCAGGTGCTGTGTTTACCTCAATACTAATCGATTGTTCGGTAGAACAGCCATCAATTACTTTACCCACAACAGTATAAACAGTTGTTTCTTTGGGAGTTGCTTTAGGTGTAGCGAGCAGTGGATTGTCAAGCGTTTCGATGGGGGTCCAACTGTAAGCGTCAGCTCCGGTGGCCGTGAGTTGTATGGATTGACCAAGGGGCACCAAAGTTTTATCAGCAGTAACGGCCACGTTAGGCTTGGGTTTTAGTGCTACCACCAATTGAGCAGTGCTGGTGCATCCATTTGCGTCAACAGTGGTGGCGCTAATGGTTCCGGGTTGTGAAATAGAAGTAGTTGAACCGCTGGTGCCATTGCTCCAAGCGATGGAAGTAAAAGTACCCGCTATGGTTAATGATTTTGTTTCACCACTGCAAATACCCGAAGTAGCCGATGTTATAACAGGCTTAACGGCAGGTTGCACTACTACACTTTTGGTAATGGATTTAGCACATCCGGTAATACCTGAATAATCGGCTGTTAAAAACACTGAAAATGTTTGAGCTGTGGCTTGACTAATAGTATAGGTATAAGAGGGTGCAGGTAAATTGGACGTGCCACCATCCCCAAAGGTCCATGAATAGGTGGGGATATTAGGTGCAGTTGCATTCGCATCAACACTGGATTGATTAGTAAAACTTACAGCAGTGCCGCTGCAAACAGTAGCAGGCGAAGTGGAAAAAGCAGGAGTGGGTATGGCCAACACAGTTACCATTGAGTGAGGCACTGTTTCCTTTGGAACGCAACCCCCGCTTGTAGCTGCCACTTGTGCATAGTATTCTCCACTTGTAGTGATAGAGAGATTGGAAGTGGTCTGTCCTGGCAACGCGCCAACTGTTTTTTCATACCATTGATAAGTATAGCCTGAAGTAAATACTGGCGTGATGCTTAAGATTTTTGATGTGCCTTTACACACAACACTACTACCGCTTGAATTGGTGGCAAAAGAAGGAATAGTTATCGCATCTACAAAAACTAATTCCGTACGCGCAATACAAGTTCCTGTAATGATGTCAACAGAATATTTACCTGCATTATCAATAGTGAAATCATTTACGGTTGGATTTCTGCCACTAAAAGTAACTGAATTTGGGCCTGTCCATTTATAATCGGTGCCACCTACATCGTTTAGGTTTAGCTGTAATGTGCTGCCCGTACACACTGGACTGTTACTTGTAATGGCGGGAGTAGCAGTTAAAGGTGTTCCCAGTGAAACAGTCACGGCTACACCAGCGGAGGTTTTAACGCATACACCACCTTCGGCAGTGACGGTTACTGCATAATTCCCTGAAGCTGTAATGGGTAAAGTAGCGGTACTGCCAGCAACAGAAGTTGCACCATTGGCCCACGTATAAGTTACTCCTGGGTTTGATGTTGCTATTAGTTGCAGCGGATATCCGGTGCAGACATTGAGCGGCCCACTTGGACTTACCTGAGGGATAACACACGAAGTGTTTCTGAAAATAGAGACTTTGGAAGATAGTATGCCATTCGCATTGTCATCGATGCTGGTAAAAGCGATGTCTGGTTTAGCATCTCCATCAACATCAACAATTCTTACTTGTCTATTAATATACAAGGTAGGAAGTGTGATATAATTCGAGAAATTAAGATTACCAGGAGTGCTTTGATTATTAAGTATGGAAAGGCTTTTGGTGGTAACATCAATGGAACCCACAACCATATCTGGTTTACCGTCTCCATCAAGATCACCGAAATCCAAACCCCAAGGCCTGATATTGGTGCCAAACGATTTAAATGCGGCAAATGAAATTTGAGATAGGGTGCTTGTGTTTCTAAAGATAACTACATCTGATCCTAAAAGACGGGTAACCGCTATTTCTGGTTTTTGATCTCCATCTAAATCACCAACCCTTAAATTCACAACCGATTTATCTACCGTTAAAGTTGTGATATCGCTTAGGCTAAAACTGCCAGGTGTACTCTTGTTTGCACAGATAAATATGTTGCTGTTATTAGTATTGAATTGACTAATGATAAGTTCGGGGTTTCCATCACTGTTAAGATCTCTTACTTCAAGAGCATCCGTGCTAAGTATTCCAGGAATGACAATATCAAGCGAAGGTTTAAACGATATGGTTGCTAGGGTGCTTTGATTGGGAAGAATGGTAATAGTATTGCTGGCGGTATTGGTTATTATTACTTCAGGTTTTCCATCTAAGTCAAGATCGGCAATGGCCACGCGCTTTACTTTCTTTCCGCCAAGAGTAACGGCTTGAGAGCTGAATGTGAAGTTGCCATTGTTTTTAAAATAAAAAACTCTGTTACCATCACCTCCCTCGGAAGCTACTATATCCGGTTTTCCATCGCCATTTAAATCGCCACAGGTAATATGAAAGGTATTTGCATTTAAAAGGATTTTAAGCTGAGTGAAATTAAATGTACCAATGGTGCTACCATTAGGGAAAATTGCAATTGCCCCAGAATTATTACTGGCAGAAGCCACATCGGTTTTCCCATCACCATTAAAATCACACGAGCAGATATCGTATAAACCATTGGTTATCTCACCTCCCACCTTTTGAGAGTATTCAGTGCCGAAGTTAGTAGCAGCAATACCATTAGCCCCGCTAAAACTCATTAAAAACTGACTCTTAGAATATCCGATAAGACCATTGGTAGTATTTATGACCGAGATATTGTCATAAGAGGTGCCGGCAGGCACTGTCACTTCCAGAAGTTGAGGCGCCACTGTTTTAATTGTTGCTGAAGTAGATCCGAAAAATACTTTCAAAGTAGAAGCGTTGGTCCCAAAATCACTTCCCTTTAGCGTCACTACATCGCCAAATGCTCCACTTACTTTATCAATGGATGAAATGGTAGGTCGTTGGCCTAACGCCAGATGGAAAGAGGAAATAGCAAATAGAAATAATATCTTTTTTACTGCGCTCATAAGTGTGATTTTTATTTTTTATGGCACTCTTTACTTCCACTAAAAAGTAATTAACCGCGTTTTAATTTTGATCTGCTTTTGCCTTTGTTTCTCACCTTTTTATCGAGGTTGGCCTCAAATAAATAAGCCATAGAAAAACGAAAACCCATGTTACTTGATTGTAAATTGTCATGATAACTTAGTGGAAGGGCATAATCGGTACTGTTAGCTTTACCTAACCAAGATTGACCAAATTCAAACCTAAGGTCTACCATTATTTTTCTGCCATTAACTGGTTCCAGTAGTATACCGCCACCAAAATTAAAACCGACCTGAAGCCGATTGGCTTTATCTACATAAACAGCAGATAGTTCATTTTTATCTTCTCCTCTAACTCCAAATTTTAAAGTGTAGTTTTGAGGCGGCAGCTTGTTTTCAACAAATTCGCTATTGTTAATGGTACCCTTGCCGCCTAACCAATAACTAAAAATAGGCCCCGCCCCAATGTACCATTTGAATTGCTTTAGATTGTCAGCGGCCAAATTTCGTTTAAATTGAATATTATAAAGCATAGGGAAATCGATAAATTGATAAATCACCTTGTCTTCTAAAGTAGGGTCTACAATACCTTCCACTTTCTTGCCTTTTGTTGAATAAAGTAGTTCTGTGTGAAGAAAATATCTTGTTTTTACTTTAAAAGTAACCACTACCCCAACATTAAAACCTACGATTGGCTTGTTTACCACCAGTTTTTGTTGACTAGGGTCATCCATCCGTACCCACGAATATTGAAGACCAGTTTTTAACCCGTATTGGATAACCTGAGCCTTAAGAGGAGTGCTAAGCAGGGTTAAAAAAAGAAGCGATAGAATGTAATGTTGGTATTTTGCCATTGGGTAAGTAACTGTAAAGTTAATCATGCATTTGTTTATTTACACTAATTCTATCTCCAGATGCTCGAAAAAAGCGGTGATTTGCGTGAATGTGATTGTTAAAAGGAATTTCCAGCCCAGATATTTCAGGAAATCTATTACATGGAACAAAAATTTTAAAATAATAGTTAAAACCAATCGACTATAAACCAAAACAAGAATCGCCTATAAGAATCAATTACTTACTTAATTTTTATGTAACATTTAGTTAACATTGATTTTGCAATCTTTGTTGACTTTTTAAGTGAGTTGAATGATTGGGTATGGAGTGATTTGACAAGAGGAAAATGAAGAAAATTCTATTTATTATCGGATCGCCCAATCAAACTACTCAGATGCATCAAATTGCATCCAATCTTCCCGATTACGATTGTTACTTCACCCAATTTTTCAGTGATAACCTGCTAATCAAATCGGTGATTAAAAGCGGATTATTAGATCAAACCATTTTAGCAGGCCATTGGCGTGATAAGGCTGATAGATACTTGAAAGAGAATAATCTAAAGAACGATTATGCGGGAAAAGTTTACAACAACACCTATGACCTGGTGGTTCTTTGCACCGAACTAATTGTACCTAGCTCTATTAGGCACATAAAAACTCTTTGGGTTCAAGAAGGCATGGTCGATCCGTTAACCAATAGAGCTAAAGTTGTTAGAGCGCTTAATTTACCTGGTTTTTTGGGTGGAAGCACAGCATTGAATGGCTCGGCCAATTTATGCGATATTTACTGTGTTGCCTCTGCTGGTTACAAAGATTACTTTTCAAAATTAGGTACCGATGATGAAAAAATACTGGTTACAGGCATGCCTAATTATGATAACATCTACGAATCAATAGTTGATAATAATTTCCCACATTATAATTATGTGTTTGTTGCCACTTCCGATATACGGGAATGTTATGGTAAAGACGATCGTTCAGCTTTTCTCAAAAAAGCAGTAGAAATAGCTAACGGCAGAAAGATGATCTTTAAGTTACATCCCAATGAAATTGTGGAGCGTGCCATTCGCGAGATCAAAGAGAATACTCCGGAAGGCACGTTGATTTATACCGATGGCAATATCAACCAAATGATTGCTAATTGTAATGAATTGATTACGCAATACAGCACGGTAGTATACACGGGTATTGCACTTAATAAAAAAGTGCATTCTTATTTTGAAATTGATTTTCTTAAGAGATTAATGCCTATTCAAAATGCAGGTACTTCGGCAACTACTATTGCAGAGATTTGCCGCCAATATATAGAGCATAAAGATGACCTTAAAGGATTCTTGGGTAAAATGAAAAAATCACTCGAAACAAAGAAGCCCCAACCTATTAAAGAATTGGAATTGGCTTAGTAAAGATGAGGAAAATACTCACTTTAGTCCAAACCCGAACTTCATCCACAAGACTCCCAGGAAAAGTGCTCTTGCCGGTGGCAGGTGCACCTCTGTTAGTTCGAATGGTTGAACGTTTGCAAAGGTCCTCTCTTATAGGAACAATTGTCGTGGTTACCACAACAGAACCAAGTGATAATGCCATCGTGGAATTATGCCAGAACAATCAGATTGAAGTGTTTCGAGGAGATATGGATAATTTGTTGGAAAGGCATTATCAGGCCGCAAAGGCATACAAGGCTGAAATTATACTAAAAATACCTTCCGATTGTCCTCTTATTGATCCCTCCATTGTCGATTTTGTTATTGCCTATTACCTCCAACATGAGGGAAATTTTGATTATGTCAGTAACTTGCACCCCGCCACCTATCCTGATGGAAATGACGTGGAAATAATGAGTTTTAGCGCATTGCAATTGGCTTGGAAAAACGCAAAACGTAAGTTGGAATTGGAACATACTACACCTTATCTATGGGAAAATCCTGATCTTTTTAAAATTGGGAATGTGACATGGCCTATCGATAAAGATTATTCGATGACGCATCGTTGGACGATTGACTACAAAGAGGATTATGAATTTATAAAAGCGGTTTACGAACATTTATATCCAAAAAAGAAAACTTTTGGTTTAGATGATATTCTTGACTTGGTAGAAAATCAACATCCCGAAATTCATTTGATAAACGCTCATCTGGCCGGAGTTAATTGGTATAGAAATCATTTAGGGGAACTAAAAACCGTTTCTGCTCAGCAAACTAAATTAGTATGAGAGACAATAGTATTAACTCTTCAATAAGTAGAAATGTCTAAAAAATAAGTATGAAGGAATCCGAAATTTTAACATTAAAATCCCTCGCACTCAAGGTAAGAGAGAACATTATTGGCATGAGTACCGAAGGTGGATGTTTTACAGGAGCATCACTTTCTTGCACAGATTTATTTGTGTACCTCTATCAAAAATTTTTGAACGTAAACCCTACTAATTTAACTGATCCTACTCGCGATTATCTTTTCCTATCCAAAGGGCATGATGTGCCAGCATTGTATGGTATGTTTGCCGAAATCGGGTTCATTGAAAAAGAGAGGCTTCAAAATCATTTGTCAACAGACGATTCCATCTACTGGCATCCTAACAGGAAAATACCAGGCGTTGAATTTCATTCCGGATCATTAGGCCACCTGCCTTCGGTAGCCATTGGTGTTGCCTTAGATTGTAGGCTGAGAAATCAAACCAATAAAGTAGTTGTGGTTACTGGCGATGGCGAGTTGAATGAAGGCTCGGTGTGGGAAGCTGCGTTAGTGGCTTCGGCTTATAAATTAGATAACTTGATTTTGGTAGTGGATAGAAATTATTTCCAAGCCAACATGGCTACAGAAGAACTCATTCCATTAGAACCATTAAAGCAAAAATTTGAGGCCTTTGGCTGGAATGTAGAAGAAATTGATGGCCATGATTTTAATCAATTAGATAAAGCCTTTCATTCATCCTCGTTTGGTAATGGAAAGCCTTCTATGGTGATTGCGCAAACCGTTCGTGGCAAAGGCTTGCCAAGCATTGAAAAACGGGCGGATCGTTGGTTCTGTAATTTCTCTGCCGAAGAAGTGAAAGCGTTGTTAGGCGAACTTCACGATAACAAACCTGCCGAATTAGTTTCCGAAACTTTAGTTGTGAGATAAGAAATGAATTACGAACAATTGATTACCGAAATGGCAGAGCGCGATGAGCGTTTTGTAATATTAACAGCTGAAAACCGTGCGTTACTCAGAAACATTCCTAAGAATGATAAAATCAGCAAGCGATTTT
>JANXRR010000421.1 GCA_025356795.1 Bacteroidia bacterium | reverse complement strand
TTCAAGTCATAATTCAAACCATCTGCTGCTGATACAACCTTACTCAATTTTACTAGGCCATCAATAGGTTTTATAAAGTCCTCATATCGCAACTTGTTATTCAAATAAGCATTCTCGGTAACAAATACTGCCCGCTTAAACGACAAGGGAGTTTCCCCCTTAAGCATTTGATGGAGTTCCTCAAATGATTTTTGATAGTTGGCTTTAAGTTCTGCCTGTTGTGCCAAGCCTTGAAAGGCTACACTTGCGAATAGAGTGAGTAGAATGATTCTTTTCATTTGTTATTAATAGGTCATTTTAATAAACCTTTTCGATATTCCAAAGAGTACAACTTATTTTATTTGTTTAACTGTTGTTCAAGCTGTCGTCTCTTCACAATATGTTGCCTTTTGATGGCAAGTTGGTTTACCCCGTCCAGCCATTTTTTGTATTCCTCATCGGGTATCTTCGCCCAGCCCAAATCTTTATAAAGATGGTTCAGTAATTTATCCCTTGCCTGTTTTATTTCTTGCACTTGTTTGTCATTTTTCAATTGGCTTTCAGGTAAATTATACACCTGATATTGCCTCACCACATTCTTCCATAGTTCATGGGTGTAGCCCGTCATTATCATATTAGAAGTTATGTCGTTCGGAAAGTGTTTGTTCGCGGTCAATGCCATTTCCATTACCCTGTCATCTGTGCCGAACTTTCTCACATACGTAATTGCAAGCGTGGTAAGAAGATGTGCAATTGTCTCTTTCTCTGAAATCGGTCTCAGGTAAATGCCGCTCTTTACTTGCTCTGTCTTGATAAACCCACTCTGCCAATTGAAGTCATTGGTGGTGAATATCCTTCCTGTAAGTTCAATGTTTTGCCAAATGTTCAACTTGTCTTTAAACATGATATAACTGTGCTGCGGTGCAAATGCAATGTTGGCTTCTGCCCCCATTGCTTTTGCAAATAAATAATAAAGCATTGGCAAACTCATGCATTGGCCTGTTCCTGTCCTAAGCAGTTTGCTAACAAATACTTTGGTCGGTTCTTTCTTGCCAGCATAGTCATCAAAGTCGTAAAGCATTGGTTTTGAAACAACTTTCTTTTCCTTTGAAGCAATGAAAACGGAAGTTGTGTCGGCCATGAATTTGTAGATCGACATTAACTTGGAAAGATTGTCGCGTGGTGATAATTTATCTTGAACCATTAATTGTGAAATTATTTGGATGTCTTCTTGGAACATTTTATTGAACTCTTGCCATGATAGTGAAACATCGTAGGCACTTTCCACTAGCCAAGTAGCTCTAAGGAAATCAATCTTTTGAGTTCCCTTCAACATGCCTTCAAGTTCGTTGAATGCTTTGTCAAAGCGCGCTGCTTTGTCACTATTATGAAGTCCTAGGTTGTAAGTAATGGTTGGTGAGAATAATTCCTTGTTGGCTTCATCTAAGGTTTGTTGTGAACGTATTTTTTGTTCTTCGAATGCTTTTATGTCCGCTTCTACCATCATCTGGTTTCTCTGTTCAATTGAAAGGCCTGGCTCATAGACACTTTTAGGAATTCCGAAGTTTGTTCTCTGTGTTGTCGGATTCGTCTGGTTGTTAAATCCTATTTGAGCCTGATTCTTGAAGGCGGAATTTGGGTCGGGAACTAGTCCCTGTTTTATTAGTTGGTCAAGATTATCTTGATATTGGTTTTGATATTTATAAAGTTCAGGATGTAATTCCTCACTCGTCTTTGCTTTTGGTGCTTTAAATATGTCATGCCGTTTTTGTTGTTCTGTTAAGTAAGGTCGGAAGTGGTCACCAACTGTAAGGTCGGGGATAACTTGTCCGTTTGCTTTTACTAAAATCAAAATCAATATAGTCGCGAGAACGAACTTTGTCGGATTGGAGAATTTTATTTCGTAGCTGGAAGTGGGTGTGGAAAGCAAGTGTGTGGGAGTAGTGTGAGCATTGGCATGTGTGTCGGCAACTACTGCCACACTCTTGCTTTGTGCGGTGGGGAGAAACTCAATGGTTGTCGTGCGGTGGGCAGACCCAAGTCTTTCTTTATTGTTCAACCCACTTGGCATTGGTCAAATTGCTTGTCGTTAGTTTTGTCGTCCATGAGTCTATTGTGGGGCGTCTGGGCATTGTTGCTAACATTAATGTATGCGCAAGCTAGTTGCGCATATTTCCTTAATAGTAGAGTGTTTAGGGCTCTTTCGGTGTGGTCTGTTAAAAACCTTGTTTTATTTATATCCATAAACAAGGCTACTCATTCACAGTTAAATATCCAAACGGTTCAGCAGGCTTTTTTATCCCGCCAAGGGCTTTTGCTACATTGTTTTTACTTCAAATGTGTTCGGCAAGCCAGCTACCACAAGTTTTAGCTCCAAATTTTGCTCAGCGGGCCATCTACTGCAGGTTTTAGCGGTTTTTATGGCATGCACACCCTCTACCGCAGGTTTTGGCTCCAGTTTTGGCTCAGTGGGCTATTTACTGTAGTAGTTGGCTCCAATTTTTTGCTGGCAAGCCATCTGCTGCCGTAGCTGCCCCATTTTTTGCTCAGCAAGTAAGTTTCTTTCTTTTTTATGTTGTTTTTTATCCATTTGCTTGCAAAACAGTGCCCAAGCAGCTAAATTCGAAATAATTAACCCCCTTGTACCATGGATTTTGAAGTGAATTATACCCGTTTATTGCTAGGTGAAATAATTGGCCTTGGCAACGACACCCTGACACTCTTTACCAAATACAACTTGCCCAGCGAGGGGCTTACCGCAAAACTAAACATCCTAAAAGATTCTATCGTACCCCTTAACGATGCCTT
>JANXRR010000495.1 GCA_025356795.1 Bacteroidia bacterium | reverse complement strand
TGGCCGTCAAAGTGATGAACAGGGAGCCGATTGGCTCGGCCCCAATGAGTGGTTTAAAAAATTACCTTATGCCCTTTCCAGCAACAAGGCCCGTAACAACTATTTTATGATTCCTTTTGTGCTTGGCTTGATTGGTATGTTCTATCAATTCATGAAAGACACAAAAAACTTTTCTGTGGTGGCTCTCTTATTTGTTATGTTGGGTGTGGCTATTGTTGTGTACTTAAACTCCCCACCTGATGAGCCTCGCGAACGCGATTATATCTACGCAGGTTCAACCTATGCTTTTGCTTTCTGGATTGGCTTTGCCGTGCTAGCCGTGGCAGAGTTTGTAAATCGGTTTACAAAAAATTTGAAAATAGCCACGGTGGCTGCAACCTTGATTTGCTTATCCGCGCCAGCATTAATGGCCTCTCAAAATTGGGATGACCATAACCGATCGAACCGGTTTTTTTCAGTAGACTCCGGCAAAAACTATTTAGCTTCATGCGCCCCCAATTCAATTCTATTTACCGGTGGAGATAACGATACGTTCATGCTATGGTATGCGCAAGAAGTAGAAGGCTTCCGCACCGATGTGCGCGTGGTGGTGTTGAGTTATTACAATACCGATTGGTACATTGAACAATCCATGAAAAAAGCTTATGAATCTGAGCCGCTGCCTTATACGCTTACGCTAAAAGATTATCAACAAGGCGGCCCCAATGATTATTTGCGCTATTCTGATTTAAAAATCAAAAGCATTGATTTGAAGCAATACCTTGGTTTACTTGGCAAAAATTATCAGCAGCTTCGTTACGATGACGCTAACATTGTGCCGAGTAAAATTTTAACATTAAAGATTGATAAAGAAGATGTATTGAAGAAGGGAAGTATTCCAAAAGGCTACGATAGTTTGCTACTTGATCAAATGCAAATAAAACTCACCAAAGGTGGGCTCGAGAAAAAAGACTTGGCTATTTTAGACATGATCGCTACCAATAATTGGGAGCGCCCAATCTATTTTAATAACACTTCTAAATCACAAATCAATTTTGATATTGAAGATAATTTGGTGCTTGAAGGTAATGCCTATCGTTTGCTGCCAATAAAAAAGCCAGCCTTTGCCAAAGATGAGTTTGTTAATACTGAAGTCGCCTATAACAATATGATTAACAACTTCAATTATCGTGGATTGGACAATGATAAATTGTACTACACTGATGATTACAAAATGTTTGTTCTTAACCATCGGAGTAGTCTTAACGCACTAGCACAAGGATTAGTAGATGAGTATACCATTGAAAAAGAAAGTAAAGTTGAATCAGTAACCCTTGAAGGCACTCCTGAAAATAAATTGGAGAAAGCAAAAAAAGTGTTGCTGTTTTCTCTTGAGAAAATGCCTAGCAAAGCTATTCCTTATGATGTAACCACTCCCGCCACCGTTGAGTTGCTGTTTAAAGTTGGTGATAAAGCAAAAGCAATAGAAATTACAAATGAAATGGCTGCTCGTGCGGATGAAATGGCTGCTTACCTCATAAAAGAAAATGGAACTCTAGGCCGCGACCTGCGCTTGAACATGTATGTGATTGGGGAATTGTACCGGATATTATATGCCAATGGTGAAGATGAACTTGGCAAAAAGCTTGAGGGAATGTATGAGAAACACTTCAGTGCTTTGCAAGGCGGCAGAGGAGTGGGGCAATAGTTCAGTTGAGAAATAACCTCAAAGGTTTAAACCTTTGAGGTTATTTCTTTAACCTCAAAAATAAATCAAGAGCTTCTGACGCATTATCAACAACGGAATAATCTTGGCAGGTAATGCTTCGCACCAATTCGTCTGATGCATCAATTAGATTTTCACGGTTTCTTCTGTTTAAAAACTCATATGGGATTTGAAGCAACCAAGCGGGAAGATGATATTGTAAATTGAATACGTCCCAGCGCATAAGCCGCTGCACTGATTTGCGGTTGCGCTCGTGATATTGCATTACCTTTTCATTGCCTGTTATCCCTTTCATTTCTACGGTAGAAAAGATTTTCTTAGCCAGATTAGTAAGTTCATCTGCAGTGTATTCACGTATGTGCCACGGATTGCGCGAAAGTGATAATAGTCTATTCGGTGTAGTAAGTAAAGCAATGCCTCCCGGCTTAAGTACGCGGTGAATTTCTTTTAGAAATGCATGATCGTCTTGAATATGCTCTATTACCTGAAAACTGAAAACGCAGTCAAACAAATTATCTTCCATCCCTGCAAAGGGTGGAATGTTGCCACTAATAAATTTTGCTTGCGGATATTTTTCTCGAAGTACTTTTAGAGCACTTTCAATTTTATCGAGGGCTACATAACTTTTAGCTTTATTGATGAGCAGGTTAATGCCTCGGCCTTCGCCACAGCCTACCTCCAGCACATCGCCAAAAACATACGGCTCGGCAGCAACATAGGCTTTTAATAAGCGTTGATGGATGGGGTTATCGGAAGCAATATTTTCCGATGTAATTTCTGTGGTATATACTTTGCTCATAAAGAAGTGGCACAAAAATAAAAGTAAAACAGTAGATTTAACGAGTGATTTAAACCACTTCACCATTTTATGCGAATAAAGCTGACCTTTTTCTTTCTTTTAGCCTGTGTGGCTTCCTTTTCACAGACGCTTTCAAGTTTAAACCTCAATTATATATATGATCCGCAGCAAGAAGTATTGCTGCAAATAGAAGCAATAAGAGGTAAGGATCAATTTATTATTCAATTTCAACTCCAAACTAACAGTGAACAAAATAGTGTAGATAATTATACCATTACTTGGGAACGGTGGGAATCATTCAATGCAAGACAAGGCCATGCAATTGAGCAATCTATCCTTGATTTCCCTTCAAATCAAAAGATGAAAAAGTTGGGAAAGATCATTTTCCCCATGACCGATAAAGCCTGGGAATTGGTAGCAAAAGTTACAAATTCAACAACATTAAAAAGTTGGAATTTTATTCAAACAATTGATCCAAAGTATCCTGTTGTTGGTTTTGTTGAAGGTACTGAGGGATTTATAGTAAAGCCATACATAACAAAGTTTAAGCCTGCTTCCATTTATGGTTCTGGGGCTAAGCCATTGCACGTAGATTATCACAAAACCATATTTGATGCGGCTTCACCACCATTTGCCGAAAAACAAGCTAAGCCAGATCGTTTTATGTTTCCCGATTCAGTGTTTACCCTTCAAAGTGGAGATAAACTTTCCTTTAAAAAGGAAGGCCTTTATTTGGTTCAGGAAGACACCCTTGCTCCTGAAGGATTTTCTTTCCGTGTGGTGAAGGAATCGTTTCCTAAGTTTACCAAAATAGAAGATTTGGCCGCGCCCCTTATTTTTGTTTGCACTAAAGAAGAACACGATCAGTTGCTTGATGCCAAAGATGATAAGGCAAAGTTCGACAAGGTAATCCTTGACATTACCAAAGATAAAGACCGCGCGAAAAATTTTATGCGAAGTTATTTTAGAAGAGTTGAGTTGGCCAATACTTATTTCAGCTCATACAAAGAAGGTTGGAAGACCGACCGAGGAATGATTTATCTAATTTTTGGTTTGCCTGATGAGGTAAGCAAAACAGGACAGAAAGAAATTTGGTACTATAAAACAAGTAGGGCCAGGTTCACTTTTGTGAAAGCAGGAAGTGTTTACGATGCTGACCAATATACGTTGGTACGCGATAATAATTTTACTGAGGTGTGGTTCAGCACGATTGATCTTTGGAGGAAGAGCAGGTATTGAGTAGTTAACGATCCTCAATAAGTCCATAGTTGTAATGCTATTGACAATTGACCATCGTCTCCCTACCTTGCCAACAATGGAAAAGAAAGAAACAATATTCGGCACACGTGCAGTTATGGAAGCTATTAAATCGGCTCGGCAAATCGAGAAGGTTTACATTCAGGCGGGCTTAAACAATGATTTAATAAAGGAATTAATTAATACCGCCAAAGAAAATGGGGTTCCTTTTTCTTTTATCCCGACTCAGAAATTGAACAGCTACACGATGAAGAATCATCAAGGTGTAGTGTGCATACTTTCAGCCATTGAATATGTGCCTCTTGAAAACTTAATTGATAAAGCGTATGCAGAAGGCCGCGCGCCATTTTTCTTGATCTTAGATCGTGTAACCGATGTTCGCAATTTTGGTGCAATGGCACGCACGGCCGAATGTGCAGGATTAGATGCCATTATTATTGAAGAAAAAGGCAATGCGCCCATCACTGCCGATGCGGTGAAAACATCTGCTGGCGCGCTCAATTTTTTGCCTGTGTGCCGTGTAAAAGACTTGCGCAAAACTTTTCAGCAGCTTAAAGACAATGGGATTCAAATTGTGGCTTGCACCGAAAAATCAGAAAAGTCGCTTTATACACTAGATCTAAAAGTGCCAACAGCGCTATTGCTGGGGTCAGAAGAAGATGGGATTTCAGAACCTCTTCTCCGCGAAAGCGATGCTGTGGCCAGAATCCCCATGAAGGGAAATATTAACTCTTTGAATGTTTCTGTAGCTGCAGGTATAGCAATTTATGAGGTAGTGAGACAGAAGAATTTGTAATTGAAATAAATATTGCCATCCAATTGTTGCAATAAACTTTTTATCTTTAATACTAGAATTTTTTTTTGAATCTCTTTATCCAAACATACATAACCACATTTCCCACTATTGAAACCCAAAATAGAATGTCAAGAAAGCTCTTCATCTTGTGATATAACTCTGAATGCAAGTTTCTTAGAATAAGAATAGTAGCGCTTAGAATTAAAAACACCCATTGTAAAGTTCTAGCTAAAAGATACCGATTAAGTCGCAGCTGTGTGACAGCAATTGCAATAGCTACAAATGAAAAAATCAATATTAAATCTACGAGCATTTGTGCAGGAATAAATCTTTAACAATTCCTAAGCCCATGAATATCTATTCGAGACGATTTTATAAAAACTCACCACCGTTCGGTCTGTCTTTTAAGTCGTTCACAAATCTCCTAAAAAGTTCTTCCTTATCTTTTTCACACACAATTACCACGTTGCCGAAGGCCCCAATCAAATAACCATTAAGACCTTGCACCACGGCTAATTTACCTTCATCGCCAGTTACCACGCAATTGCGGCTTTCATAAATTAGTGAATCAATACTTACCGCATTGTTGTGTTCATCTTTTTCAGAGATTTCATGCAGCGAGTTCCATGAACCTAAGTCTGACCATGCAAAGCTACTCAACCACACATATACATTCTCAGCTTTTTCCATGATACCATAATCGATGGAAACGCTTTTGCATTGGGCGTAGGCCGTCTGCAAAGCTGCTTTTTCTTCTGAAGTATAGAGTTTAGGAACAATATCTTCAAAAACCTCAGCCATTTCTGGAAGGTAATCTGAAAATGAATTTAAAATAGCTTGAACGCCCCAAATAAAAATACCAGCATTCCAAACGAAATCGCCACTTTCAACAAATTTCTTAGCTAATGATAGCTCTGGTTTTTCGGTAAATGTTTTTACTTTTTTAAGGGGACTTTTAGATTCCAAATATTGAATGTAGCCGTAACCAGTTTCGGGCCGGGTAGGCTTCATGCCAAGGGTAATAAGTTTGTCTTGCGCCTTTGCGTGCTCAGCCGATTTTATAATGGTGGCTTGAAAATCTTCTTCATTAAGAATCAAATGATCGGAAGGAGCTACCACAACAATGGCATTTTGGTTCACCTTTGCAATTTTGGTGCAGGCATAGGCAATGCAAGGAGCAGTATTTTTACGCATGGGCTCGGTTAGCAGTTGGTCTGCACCTATCTGGGGAATCTGCTCACGCGTAATTTTTTCATGTTCTTCATTTGTAACAATAAAAATATTTTCAGGGGGGCAAAGTGGCACAAACCTATCGTAAGTAGATTGCAAAAGGGTTTTTCCTGTGCCAAGCACATCCAAAAATTGTTTAGGTTTTGAATTACGACTATACGGCCAAAAGCGAGTGCCAACCCCACCAGCCATAAGCACTACATATAAATTATAATTCATGATTAAGTTTCAAATTGAGGGGAAGATTATTTTAGAAGCACAAAAGTAGCTGAAAGCCTGAACCGCAACAACCTTTGACGAATATGGTTTCACTTATTTAGGTTAGGAAAATGCTTACCGAAATCGATGTAAACGCAACTTGGCAAATTATATGTTCTTTTATTCACAAATGGTAGCAAGTATTTTAAGGTTTTGTTGTATATTCAATTTTAAGAATATTTTATTTTGTTAGATAATTAAGAACGAGTTAGATATAAAGTATATGGTAGTGGCTGAAGAAAAGGACATGTTGAAGGAAAAGTTGAAGGAGTTTTTTGGATACACCCAGTTTAGGGGTAATCAGGAGATTGTAATTAAGAATTTACTCAATGGCAAAAATACATTTGTAATTATGCCAACAGGCGCGGGCAAGTCACTTTGCTACCAGCTACCTGCTATGATAAAGGATGGTTTGGCCATCATTATTTCTCCACTTATCGCTTTGATGAAAAATCAGGTGGATCAAATGAATGCGTATGGAATTAATGCGCGTTTCCTCAACTCTACCTTAAGCAAAGGAGAAATCACTAGGCTAAAAAAGGAATGTTTGACGGGTGCAGTGAAAATGCTTTATGTTGCACCAGAATCTCTTAATAAAGAAGAAAACATTTTATTTCTTCAAAAGGCATCAATTGCATTTGTTGCCATAGATGAGGCTCACTGCATTTCTGAGTGGGGTCATGACTTCCGGCCGGAATATCGTAAGATAAAAACCATGATCGCTCAACTAGGCGATATGCCCGTTATTGCTTTGACGGCTACCGCTACGCCAAAAGTTCAGCTCGATATCCAAAAGAACTTGCAGATGGAAGAAGCCGATATTTTCTTGTCATCTTTCAATCGCAAAAATCTTTACTATGAGGTAAGGCCTAAGAAGGAAACCAAAAAACAATTAATAGGTTTTCTTAAAACGCACAAGGGCAAGTCGGGAGTAATTTATTGTTTGAGCAGAAAAAAAGTGGAAGAGATAGCTCAACTCTTAAATGTGAACGGTTTTAAAGCAGCACCTTATCATGCCGGTTTAGATCCTGATGTGAGGATAAAGAATCAAGATGATTTTTTGAATGAAGAAGTAGATGTAATTGTGGCCACCATTGCCTTTGGTATGGGCATTGATAAACCCGATGTTCGGTTTGTTGTTCACTACGATGTGCCAAAATCGCTCGAAGGCTACTATCAGGAAACTGGCCGCTCAGGGCGGGATGGATTGGAAGGACATTGCCTCATGTTCTACAGTCAT
>JANXRR010000476.1 GCA_025356795.1 Bacteroidia bacterium | reverse complement strand
CGTTGGGCAACACATGGTGAGCCTAACGATGAGAATGCCCACCCTCATTATTCAGCAACTAAGAAACTTGCCATTATTCACAATGGTATTATAGAAAACTATAGCTCGCTTAAGCAAGACTTACTTAAAAAAGGTCATACTTTTTTAAGTGAAACAGATACGGAGATTCTAATTCATTTTATTGAAGATATAAAAGACAATGAAGCATGCTCACTAGATGAAGCTGTGCGGTTGGCACTTACAAAAGTGGTTGGTGCTTATGCTATTGTTGTAATTTCATTGGAAGATCCATCACTACTTATTGCTGCCCGCAAAGGAAGCCCACTAGTTGTTGGGGTTGGTAAGAACGAGTTTTTCCTGGCTTCTGATGCCACACCCATCATTGAATATACTAATGAGGTTGTTTACTTGAATGATCAAGAGTTGGCCATCATCAACAACGGAAAACTCACAATCAAAAATATTGCTAACCTACCTTTAACACCCTATATCCAAAAAATAGATTTGGAACTAGAGGCTATTGAAAAGGGAGGTTATGATCATTTTATGATCAAAGAGATTTTCGAACAATCGCGATCCATTAAAGATTGCATGCGTGGGCGGTTAGATTCTGAAAGTGGAAGGTTAGTATTGGGTGGGATTCGTGAGTATTTGAATAAGCTTATTCATGCAGATAGAATAATTATTGTGGCTTGCGGCACCTCATGGCATGCTGGTTTAGTAGCAGAATATTTCTTTGAAGAATTCTGTCGTATCCCTGTTGAAGTAGAGTATGCATCTGAGTTTCGATATAGAAATCCTGTTGTGCGCGAAGGCGATGTTGTAATTGCAATTTCACAATCGGGAGAAACGGCTGATACATTGGCGGCCATTGAACAAGCTAAGTCAAAAGGAGCAATTATTTTTGGTGTTTGCAATGTGGTAGGCTCTTCCATTCCAAGAGCCACTCACGCTGGGTCGTACACGCATGCCGGCCCTGAAATTGGAGTGGCTAGCACCAAGGCATTTACAGCTCAGCTCACGGTGTTAAACATGATTGCATTAATTGTTGCACAGAAGAAAGGAACCATTACAGAACACAAATTCCATGAGCTTTTGGTAGAGATGGAAAATCTTCCTGCCAAAGTCGAAAAGACACTTTTATTAAATGAAAGGATTAAGAAAATAGCATATACGTTTAAAAACTCTACCAATTTTTTATATTTAGGACGAGGTTATAATTTCCCAGTAGCTCTTGAAGGGGCGCTTAAACTGAAGGAAATTTCTTACATCCATGCTGAAGGATATCCTGCCGCAGAAATGAAACACGGGCCGATTGCCCTGATCGATAAAGAGATGCCAGTAGTATTTATCGCTACGAAAGATAGCTCTTATGAAAAAATTGTTTCCAACATTCAAGAAGTAAAAGCAAGAAAGGGAAGAGTTATCTCGATTGTAACTGAGGGGGACACGTTGATTCCAAAGATGTCAGAATTTGTAATTGAAGTACCCGCTACCCTCGAACCTTTGATGCCATTAATTTCTGTCTTGCCTTTGCAATTACTATCTTATCACATTGCAGTGATGCGAGGCTGCAACGTTGATCAACCTCGTAATTTAGCTAAGAGTGTTACAGTTGAATAGTCAATGCCATATTGATTTCATTGAATAAGTTTTCATTGATTTAACAGTAATTCCCTTCTTTGAATAAAAACGTAGTTGGTTGAATGGCTCCATTGGAAAAAATAATTCGGTTATTACCGTGGTTCCGTCATCTGCAAATAATTCTATGGAGGAAGCATCTATCAATAGCTTAAGCTTGATACCGCTAGTTAAGTATGTTCGTATGCCAGTGTGAATTCCAACAAAGTCCTTTGAAAATTCATTTCCGGCTTGAGTACGGTCTATGAATAATTGATTCTTCTCATTTAACCCAATTACTATTCTTTCGTCTTTTTTATTACTTAACTCTATTTCAAATCCGCCTTCAATGCTTTCTCTCTCTATGTTTAAATCAATTTCGTTTTGAGGAGTGGTCAGTTGTATGATTTCACTTTCTATTTCATCTACCTTCATTGCGAAGTCATAACTAGTTGAATCAACTCTTAAGGTTGTTAATTCATTCACTGGTTGTGAAGCGATTCGTAAACCAGATTCAGTTTCGATCAACTCTAATGTTCTGGGTACTGTCATGGCACTTCTCCAGGCGGTGGTTGGAACTACTGTTGCATATTGCCAATTGCTCATCCACCCTAAAAATAATCTTCTTCCGTCTGTTATATTACTCCAAGTAACACCTGCATAATTATCTTTTCCATAATCAAGCCAATAACTATTCTCTGTATCTGGGATAAACTTGTTACCATCAAATTGACCAATAAAATATTGGGTGCCTGATCCTCCGTTCGCTCCACCCGGGTTAATGCTTATCAGCAATATCCATTTCTTCTTGTTTGTTCCACTAACCTTTAACTCAAATAGATCAGGGCATTCCCACACACCACCATGGGCACCTATGTCATATCCAAAATCACTCAACTGTGACCAAGTTTTTAAATTTGGAGAACCATAAAGCTCTATGTGATCTTTTACTGCCACTGTCATTACCCATTGATTAGAAGCATCATGCCAAAAAACTTTTGGATCTCTAAAATCATGCTTTCCAACATTCTTTAAAATCGGATTGTGCTCATATTTCTTCCATGTTCTTCCCTTGTCGAGGCTGTAAGCAATACTTTGTGTTTGAAAATCATGCCTGCCTTTCTTTTCACCTTCCATTAAGTGTTGAGTAAATATTGCAATCATGGCAGGATTATCAGGAAATCCCCAACCGGAAGTATTTTTATAGTCAACAACTGTACTACCAGAAAATATTAAACCAAGGTTGTCAGGATAGAGGGCAATAGGTAAATGCTGCCAGCGTACTAAGTCTTTACTTACTGCATGCCCCCAGTGCATTGGCCCCCAAACATTACTGTCTGGATAGCACTGATAAAAGAGATGATACTCCCCTTCATAATAGACCATGCCATTGGGATCATTCATCCAATTTTTCTCTGGGCTGAAATGAAATTGGAGCCGATGAGGTTCTGAATAATAATCTGTTGGTATGGTCACTCTATTTTTTGGTGTGCAGCCTTCTAAGAATAACACCATTATTATAAATAAAGAATAATATCTGCCTCTCATGTTTTTTAGATTGAAACCGCTTTCAGAATTGGAGATCAAGAAGTAAAATCATCTTTAACTCACTCATACTATGTAAATATAAGTTAATGTAATTTCAATGCAATCGATGGAGAGAGATAACCATTCCAAAGACCTTGTAAGACAGACCCATTTATACTTAATTTTTAACTTTCAATTATAATCTATATCGCAATAAAACCGCAAACGTTATTTTGGTTTAATAGTAAGGTTTCCTTACAACTTTCAGCCCTGCTTTGATAGTCACCGTATATTTGTATCGAAACAAAACGAGAAAAATTATGAAAACTAAAAATGTAATCCTTACTGCTCTAGTAGCAATGTTTGTATCGGTACTGGCTTTTGCTAAAGATCCAGGTAATCCTAAGATTGT
>JANXRR010000410.1 GCA_025356795.1 Bacteroidia bacterium | reverse complement strand
TAGCTTAGTAACTTGAACAACCAACCTTGCGTCAAAGCCCTGTGATTAATCAGAAAAACGAAGAGGCCATTATCGATCAAATCCTTGGGGGGGACAGTCAATGCTATGCAAAGCTTGTGAACAACTATAAAAGCTATGCCTACACCATTGCTTATAAAATTCTAGAACATCGATTAGAAGCAGAAGAAGCAGCGCAGGATTCTTTCATCAAGGCATTTCATCACCTTAAAGATTTCAATAGGCAGTCAAAATTTTCAACTTGGTTATATCGCATTGTTTTTAACACAGCCATTAGTCAAAAAAGAAAAAACCGTCAACAATTTCAGAGTATTGAAAAAAGTATAATTGAGCACCCTCAACAGGGCGATTCATTGGAAAGGAACGATAAAGAAATATTTGTAGCACAAGCCCTAACACGACTTAATGAAATAGACCGACTTTCTTTGCAATTATTTTATATAAAAGAATTTTCCATAGAAGAAATTGCAGAAATGATGGATCAGAATATAACGACTGTGAAAGTAAGAATTCATAGAGCACGATTAAAAATTGCTGAAGAGCTTAAAAAAATATTAAAAGAAGAGGCGTTAACTTTATAAGTATGAAAAACCTAAGTGAAGAAGAGCAACTGCTGATCAACTATTTGGATCAAAAGCTGAGTAAAGAAGAAATACAACTACTTGAAGAAACCATAAATAAATCTAAAAGCTTAAAAATAAAGCTTCATGAATTAACACTGGCAGATGCTATTCTTAGAAAGAATAAATATCTAGAAGTTCCTTCTAAAAATTTCACTTTTAAAGTACTACAAAATCTACACAATGATAATCCCAAACAATTGAGTGTTTCTAGGAATGGAATTTTCTTATTAACAGGTATAGTTGTTGCCGTTGGTATTACCGCATTTCTACTTTCATTTGGGAGTTACGATCTGCTGAATGGAAATATTACGTTACAATCTTTCAATAGCAATAAGAATTTGATAAAACTGCCTACTATTAATTTTCCTGGTAAATTGATTATCAATATTATCTTGATAGCAACCACAGCAATAAGTTTTATTGTATTAGATAAAACGGTATTAAGGCCTTTTTTTGCAAAAAGAGCAGGGATGATAAGATAAAAATAATTTTAAGCCTCGTCTTTAGTGGTGCGAACAATACTAATGCCAGAACCAAAAAATAGAAGACCCAAAATGCTATAAGTAAGAAGGAGCTTCACATTATGGGTTCCACTAGAGTTGTTTGTAAAAAGTATGGCGGTATATATTAAACCGACTATTCCAAGAATTGTAAGTAAAGCTCCAAATATTCTTTTAACGTTCATATTTTAATACTAAACCTAAGCCGATAATTCTTTAAAATTGAATGAATTGTGGCTTATGCTACTTGCATACAAACCAGAAATTATTGCAAGGTTTACATTGTTAGAAATAAAAAAAGCCGAACTCTCATTCGGCTTTTTTTTCTGGATTTTTGCTTAAGAAGTCGCCCAGGTTTTTCCTACCGCAGCCAATGGCACACAGCCATGATATGCTCCTGGCACCGCCTCATATTGCAATACTTGCGTGGCCCCAGGTTCAGAAGTAAAGAATCCTAAACAGGTGAGCTCTTTTACTGTTAATACAAATGGCCTGTCCTTTATTTCACCACTTTTAACTCCTGCAATAGCAGTGTCATGAACTGATTTAAAAAAATCAACTTGCTTTTCAGGATCAAGATCTACAAAATCACTTCCAGCAGCCTTCTTAGCTTCATCATTGAATGAATTCAAGCCAGCAATAAATTTGTCTTTGCCCTGCTGATCGTAAACATCCTTTAGCATAGTATCGATAAAAGCAGGAACTCCTGCTTCCTTCGCGCCCGGTGTATCTGTTTTAGGAATGATAATCTCACAAAGTTCACTGATCAACCTTGCTTGTTCCTCTGTAAGAAACACCGGTTTGAAAGCTAGGTCTGGAGTTGCCTTACAACCATTCAATATTCCCATAATGGCAGGCGCAGAAATGGCATAGCCAAGTATGAGCGCTGTTCTTTCAATTGCTTCTCTTCTATTCATATTCTTAAATTGATAATTGATAATTATTATAAATTTCCCTTTTTCAATTCGTTTACTGCATAATCTACTGCTCTGGCAGTAAATGCCATGTAGGTAAGTGAAGGATTCACGCAAGCAGCCGATGTCATAAATGATCCATCCGTTACAAATACGTTTTTACATGCATGAACTTGGTTCCATTGATTAACTACAGAAGTCTTAGGATCTTTACCCATGCGGGCCGTGCCCATCTCATGAATACCTAATCCTACACCCCCGGGTCTATCAAAAGTTTTCACGTTTTTAACACCAGCTGCTTCCAACATTTCGGCTGCATCGTTGGCCATGTCTTTGCGCATCTTCATTTCATTCTCTTTAAAGTCGGTTGAGAACAGAATGGTTGGCAATCCGTGTTTATCTTTTTTATCTTTATTGATGACCATGTTATTGTCATGATATGGCAGTATCTCACCAAAGCCACCCATACCGATAGTCCAATTGCCTGGCTTACTGGCTGATTCTTTTAGCTGTGCTCCAAAACTTAATTCTGCGACTATACTAGACCACCCCCCTCTGTTTGCTCCGCCTTGATATCCAAAGCCGCGCAGGTAATCACGCTTTTCTTTACCATAGTTTCTGTACCGTGGAATATAAAATCCATTGGCTCTTCTTCCAGTATAATACTGATCTTCTAAACCCTCGAATGAACCACCCGCACCTACACCCAAGTGATGATCCATAATATTGGCACCTAGCTCTCCGCTATCATTGCCTAATCCGTTCGGAAAGCGATTAGAAATAGAGTTCAACATAATAAATGTTGATCCAAAAGTAGAGGCGCATAAGAACACAACATTTGCATAGAATTCCAATTGTTCTCCCGTTTCAGCATCCACCACTTTCACTCCTTTAGCCTTGCCCTTTGCTTCATCGTAAATTATTTCGCTTACTACTGAATTGGGCCTTAAGGTCATGTTGCCTGTCCTTTCAGCGGCTGGTAACGTAGAGGAGTTACTACTAAAATAACCACCATAAGGACATCCTCTGATACACATATTTCTGAATTGACACTGACCGCGTTGAGGGCTGTCCTTGTGAGTTAATGGTGCTGTGAGGTGTGCGGTGCGCCCAATGGTTACAGTACGCCCTAATTTATCTTTTACAGATTTCTGAAACTCCTTTTCGAGGCAATTCAACTCCATAGGGGGCAATAATTTTCCATCAGGAAGTTGAGGCAAGCCCAAGTTCTCGCCACTAACACCAATATAGGTTTCAACGTAATCATACCAAGGCGAAATGTCTTTGTAGCGAACCGGCCAATCAATGGCAATACCATCTTTTGCATTGGCCTCAAAATCCAAATCACTCCAACGGTAACTTTGCCTTCCCCACATAATAGAACGGCCACCTACATGGTACCCACGCATCCAGTCAGTTCTCTTGCCCGGAGCTTCTGTATAAGGGTGATCAATATCATTTACGAACCAATGTTTGGATGACTGTCGAACGGTATAGCCCGTTCTGTTTTGAACTGCTTGTTGTTTTAAATCTTCTTCCGTTGGCCTATCGGCAAATGGAAGCTGCCAAGGATCTTTTGTTGCTGTTGGATAATCTGGATGAGTTACCATCCTACCTCGTTCTAACACTAGCGTTTTCAGTCCTTTTTCTGTCAGTTCCTTAGCGGCCCATCCACCGCTAATTCCTGTGCCCACTACAATTGCATCGTAAGTGGAATTCTTTTCTGCATCAACGTTCAAATTCATTTGTTAATATTTTTTATGTGGCTCCTGAATTCATTAAACAAGTCAACCATTCTTTACCTCATTTAATCAATAGCGAACGGTAAGTTTAAATGAAGCTAAAAGGTAATTTTTTTTCTTTTGAAAAGAAACAAACCAGCTTTAAAATTTCAAGTTTGAGAATTAAATGCTAATTGAAAAGGATGAATGGTGGTATTTCGATGTGAATAAAGTCGTGTAAAAAGCACACAAAGGAAATCGATATAGGAGAATTTTAAACTGTGCAAGTCGCGCATCTAACTAAGATTGGCAACAATTTTTTCTGCCACAGAGGCAAATTCGCCTTGAGTCAACTTCAACTTTGGTCTTGAGAAATCCAACTCGTTGCTGGCATTAATAGGCACCAAATGCATATGCGCATGAGGTACTTCAAGACCGATGACGGAAACACCAATTCGATTGCACGGAAAGGATTTCTTGATGGCCTCCGCTACTTTCTTCGCGAAAATATTTATTAAAGCAAGCTCACTATCGGGCAAATCAAAAAAATGGTCAATTTCTTTTTTAGGGACTATTAAGGTGTGGCCTAGCGCCAGCGGCATTATATCAAGGAAAGCAATGAAGTGATCATTTTCGGTAATAATATGAGCCGGTATTTCCCGATCGATTATTTTGGTGAAAATGGACATAATCAAGTACGAATTTAAGATTACTGATTAAACTATCAACTGACCACCGATTAATCTAAAGCGTAATATTCATTATTTGAAATTCAATTTCTCCTGCGGGTGTTTTTATCATGGCAGTCTCTCCCACTTTTTTTCCAAGTAAGCCCTTTCCAATGGGTGATTGGGTTGAAATTTTTCCTGCTTTTAAATCAGCTTCTTCTTCGGAAACTAATAAGTAAGTAACGCTTGCGTTGTTTTTTTTATTCTTAATGGTAACGCGCGATAATATTGAAACCTGAGAAATATCAATTGTAGACTCATCTATTAGTCGGGCATTTCCAACAACGTCTTCCAACTGGGCAATCTTCGCTTCTAAATGTCCTTGTGCATCTTTGGCGGCATCGTATTCTGCGTTTTCACTCAAATCGCCTTTGTCGCGCGCTTCTGCAATTGCTTTGGCAATATCTGATCTGCCTTTGCTTTTAAGCGTTGCCAATTCTGTTGTCAACTTATCAAGACCTTCTTTAGTGTAATACGAAAATTTTTTACTCATATTTTTAGGGATAAAATTTTATAACAGATATTTAACTACCTGCATAAAAAAGAAACAACGGCTCCGTTTATGTGAAACCGTTGTCTGGTGTAAAATTAAACTTAAATTCAATAAATCAAAAACGCGCTAGGACGTGGCATTTATTAAATCTGGAAGATGCACCTTAATTTGTTCTAGAATTTCATCATCAAATTTGGCTAAGTAAATGGTTTTAGTTTTTTCCAACTGTTCTATTGTTAACCCCTTTGCCCCTCGAAGATCTGCTTTGTAAAGACTGGCATTTTCAAAGTCTGCACCCATTACATAACTGTTTTGAAGATTAGCCTCCATTAGAAAAGAATTAGTAAAGTTGGCCTTAATAATAAATGCATTTTCAAACTGCGCTTTTATTAAAAAAGCATCTTTAAAATTAGCCCCGCTTGCATAGGCACCTTTTAAGTTAGCTTGGTTGAGGTTTGAGTTTTCAAGATTGGTTTGATTAAGTCGAGTATTTTCCAAATTAGTTTCAATTAAAGAGGAGTTGGAAATATCTGCTGAATTCATGTTAGATCCCTTCAGGTTTACATAACTTAAATTGGTTCTGTTGAGATGACAATTAACAAGGTTTATTTCATGGATTTTGTGCCTATTTAGTCGTTTTATATTACCCACCGTGCGGAAGGCAGCTTCTTCCGATTCCCATAAACGAAAGTCATCAATCTCATCTTTATAAGTTCTAATGCGCTGGCGCACTTCTCCATTTTGATTCAACCAAAAAAGAAGAATACCAATAATGGCAATATCGAAAATCATACCATGAGCCTCCGCCAATATTTGAGGCCAAAAGGCATCAAACTCATTGATGTAATACGGTAGGCTAAGGCCGATTACTAAGATAATCACAAACAGAAGAACAATGGATGTTGTAAGCAGTGGCTTTTCTACAACGTCATTGTAAAAGTCTTCCAGTTGCTTTAATTTCTTTTGAAAAAAATTCATAAGCTTTCTTGAATTCTTAAAGCGATGTTAAAGGATAAATATAGTATTAAGTTCTGAACCTTAAATGTTCTATTTTAAAGGAGACATTACACCTTATTTTCTTTTTTTCTGTAATTATAACAAGAGGTGTATTGTCAAAAAGTAGATCGCGATCCCTAAAAGATCATTAGTGGTTGTAATAAAGGGGCCAGAAGCTAATGCGGGATTAAAGCCAAATCTATTTAAGATAAGAGGTGTTATGGTGCCAATGAGCGAGGCGAAAAGTACAACACCAAAAAGTGCTATTGAAACCACCAAATTTAGGGTGCCTGGACCAAAAACTATCCACGTTACACCATAAACAATTATGGAAAGAAAGAAACCGTTGAGCAGGG
>JANXRR010000355.1 GCA_025356795.1 Bacteroidia bacterium | reverse complement strand
CGACTCAAACGCGCATATTCATTGGAGGCGTTGAGGCCATTAGTAGATTGTGTTGCAAGTATGCGATCTTTCTCGATAATTAACTCACCCACCAGGTTCAATAAATTATCAAGTTTGCGCACGGGCACTTGAACAAGATCTGAGAAGGAGACTTTGGCGTCCACTTCGCCCTGCGAATTTGCTTCATCGTAATCTGACAGAGGATCAATACCATCAATGGTTTGCTCAGGGGCAAAGGCACTTTCACTAATGATAGATTCCTTTTCCATAGCTACGTTTTGTTGTTCACTTGCATCAGGTTTGGTTTCCTTTGCACGCTTTAGCAAAACTTCAAGCTTTGTTTTTATTCCTTTATATCTTATCTCAGAATTATCTTTAACAGCATTTATCAAACTACCTAAGACATCTACAGCTTTAAAGAGAGAAGAAAAAAGATTTTCCTCAAGCCCTAAATGGCCATCACGCACTTCACCAAAAAGATCTTCCAACACGTGAGCTAATTCGGCTATACCAGTATAACCCATGCCGCCTGCATTTCCTTTAAGAGTATGAGTGATTCTGAACAACGCATGAACGGTACTTTTGTCGGATGGATTTCTTTCTATTTGGGTAAGCAAGCGATTGATCTCTTCATGGTTTTCTATTGCTTCCGCTAAAAATATCTCTTTATATTCTTCCTCTTTATTTTTCATGATGTTCTTTTTTATATTCTTAAAGGCAGCTCACAATAAATCCAGGTATCTCCTTTAGTTTCACCACCTGCCTCACCGCTCCTTCATCAAAAGCTGATTTGGGCATTCCATATACAAATGAAGATTCTTCATCTTGTGCTACGGTAAAACCTCCTTTATCTTTTATTTTAATCAATCCCTTTGTTCCATCTTTACCCATGCCTGTAAGTATTACACCAATACTTCTATTACCATATATTTCAGCCACTGATTCAAATAAACAATCCACCGATGGGAAATTATATTCGTCATACTTTCTGTTGGTACTCGTGAAAATTGGATTGCCGTTAATGATATTATTTTCAATTCTAGTATTTGTATCGCCCGGAACAATATAGATGGTGCCAGCTTTCAGCAATTCGCCACGATGGGCTAATTTTACATGAATAGGGCAACTATCTGCAAGTCTATTGGCGAATGTTTCAAGAAACCTGGCAGGCATATGCTGAACAACCACCACCGGTACGCTTAAATTTTTAGGAAGATTAAGCAGTACATACTCAACCGCACCGGGACCACCTGTAGACGCTCCTATAACAATAATATCGTAGTTAAGTGTTTGGGCAAACGTGTGAGCATGACTATTCTCTTTCGCTAATTGCTTAGCTTTTAAAACTGTTACGTCTGTTCTTGAAGCTTGTCTAATAAGTTCTACCAGAGGATAATTTCCAGCGCGAACCATTTCCATATCACTGGGCTTATCGATAAACTCGAATGCACCATATTCAAGAGCATCAAAAATACGCGTATTGGATTTCTCAAGAGAGCTGAGAAGAATGATGGGCATAGGATGATTGTCCATGATAGATTTTACCACATACATGCCATCATAGTCTGGCATTACCATATCCGTTATCACTACATCGGGTTTCAGCTCCAATGCCATGTTCGTTCCGTTAAGGCCTTCATTGGCAATGCCCACTAGTTCAAGCGATGCATCATTTTGAATGATATCTCCAATAACTTTTCTCATAAAAGCAGAATCATCTATCAATAATGTGCGTATGCGGTCAGAAGACATGAGGTTAACGTCTAAGCTTTAGTCATTGCTTCAACCAACTGATCATTTGTAAATGGTTTCACTATATACGCTCTTGCACCGAGCTTTATCCCTTCATTTACTACTGATTCTTGCCCCACAGCGCTGATCATTACAATTTTGGATTTCAATCCTTCTTGCTGATACACTTTCAATATATCGGTACCGATCATATCAGGGAGTATGTTATCGAGCGTTATTAAATCAGGCTGCAACTCAAAGGCGAGGTCAATCGCTTCTTCTCCATTAGCAGCTTGGCCCACTACACTAAATCCTACCCCTTCCAGCGCATCTTTAATGATGGTGCGCATGTACAAAGAATCATCAACGATTAATACACTTTTTCCCATGGCTTTTTTTCTAATAGGTTTTATACTCTTTCATTTCTGGCTTACGAATGGTGAGTGTACCGGATTCACAATTGAACCAGGCCGACCGGCTCATGGTACCTCCCACTTCTGCAGCTGCTATGTAAACTTTATTCTGTACAAGTTCGCTTACTACATTCTTAATATTTAGTTCGCCTGTTTTACTTTGCGATAATGAGATGGTAGCGCCTCCTGTAATTTTAGCACGGAGGTTTTCAACAGTACTTCCATTCATTTTAAATTGATGAAGTAGTTCATTCACAGCGCTCTTTACACTATAATGCTTGTCAGATGAAAGTGAGTGAAAATCATCTGGCATAAGAATGTGCGCACCACCAGAAATTCCAGTGGAGCGATCCTGCACAAACAAACCGATACACGAACCCAACCCTAAACATGTAAAGGTTACTGCCCTTTCTTTGCTCACACGCAAATCACCAATTGATAATTTATATTCTATCATGCTGCTATTGCTGCTGCCTTTTTAATTGTATTGGTCATCTCTTGATTAATGACTTTGAAGATGTCAATTAAGATGATAAGTCGGTCACCAAATTTTATAATCCCGTTGATATAATTATTTTCAGTATTCGCGTCATTGATGATACTCACTGATTCATCAAGGTCACTTGAATTTACCGAAACAGTATTGGGTACCTCATTTACAAGTAGACCTAGCTTTATATCCTCGCTTTCTACTACAAGTGTATATTTATTACCATTGGATTGATTCGAACTGCGTGCCAGATTGAAGCGTTCTTCCAAATCAAAAATAGCAATAACATTTCCCCGTATGTTGGCCACACCTCTTACAAATGGAGGCGTTTGTGGCATGCGAGTAATATTGGGAGTAATAACAACTTCTTTTATCTGATCGATGTGCAATCCGTATTCTTCTTGACCCAATTTGAACACCACGATTTGAAGATTTCTATGGCCACCTCCATTTGTGGGTGTGTTAGTTTTAGTATTCTCTACCATACATTTTTTATTAAAGGTTAGTGTAAAATAAAATCATGTAACAACTCTGCTATCTTTAATAGGAGCAGGTTGTCAACTTTTTTACTTTTTCAATTTAAACTGCTGCACGCCAGCCTGTAGCTCTGCCGCCACTGCTGAAAGCTCATCTCCAGCTTTGGCAATCTCCACCATGCCAGTGCTCATTTGCTGACTAGAACTTGCTACTTGTTGTGTTCCTGCTGCCGTTTCTTCTGAAACCACTACTATCTGTTCGAAGTTTTTCACCACTGTAGAAATGGAATCCTTTTGTGCCGATGTAGCTCCTTGAATTTCTTTAGATGCGCCAAAGGTTTCTTCAGTGGACTTGGAAATTTCTTGGAATATTCCTTCGGCTTCCACACTTGATTTATTTCCTTCTTTCACACTTGATTCCATTATCTCAATCGCCTTACCGGCTGCTTGTGTGTCTTTTTGGACATCACCAATAATCTTCTCGATTTCCACCGCTGACTTTCTTGAATCTTCAGCTAATTTTCTTATTTCTTCAGCAACCACTGCAAAGCCACGCCCTGCGTCTCCTGCGCGAGCCGCTTCAATAGCAGCGTTTAAGGCAAGTAGATTCGTTTGGCTTGCTATATCGGTAATTACTTTTAGAGTACGACCAATCTCCTCTGTGCGTTTTGTTAATACACCAATTGACTGAGCAGTTTGGCTTGCCGAGTCTTTAATGCCATTCATATTAGTAACCAATATTTTAACAGTTTTCATTCCTTGGTTTGAACTCTCCAATCCCTTTTCCGCAGCCTTATTAATGAAGTTTGCCTTCTTCTCCATTTCATTGGAAGAAGCCATTACATGATTAATTAGCTTAGAAGAATCATCTGTGCGAGAAGCCTGATCTTGAGCACCTTTTGCCATTTGAGAAATGGCAGTTGCTACTTCAGTAGTGTTGCGCTTCATACCGTCTGTTTTCTTTTGCAACAAATCAGAAGATTTAGCTACCACATCCGAAGCCTGGCTGATATTGCTCAGTACCGAAGTAAGATTATCCAATGCTTTATTTACTTCAACGGTAAGCCCACCATTGTCCACCGAAATATCACAACGATAACTTAAATCGCCAATAGCCATACCTTTTATGGCACGGATTACCTCCGTCATATCCAACGCATATTTTACCACCTTAAATGGTTTTCCGTTCAAATCAAGAATGGGATTGTAAGAGGCTTGAATAAATACTTCTTTGCCTCTCTTGTCAATGCGTGTGTACGTGCCAACAAAAAATTCTCCGTTATTCAATTTCCTCCAGAATTCTGCGTAGTCAGCACCTCTTGCATAACTAGGTTCAACAAACATGCGATGATGCTTACCCCTTATTTCATTTAGTGAGTACCCTCCCAATGCGCTTAAAAAATTATCATTGGCATTGATAATTGTACCATCCATATTAAATTCAATAACAGCATTCGATTTTCCGATGGCTGATAGTTGCCCCTCATAGTCAGAATTTTTTAGTTTTTGTGCAGTTACATCAGTAGCATATTTTACCACCTTAAACGGCCTACCACTAAGATCGATAATAGGGTTATACGATGCTTGAATCCAAACTTCTTTCCCGTTTTTACCAATGCACTTAAATTCATCGGTCACATATTCTCCGCGGTTTAGCTTGGCCCAAAAATCAGAATAAGTGGCACTGCGCCCATAACCATCTTCCACAAACATACGGTGATGCTTACCTTTAACTTCGTTTAAAGAATAACCTCCTAATGCGTTAAGGAAATTGTCATTGGCAATAATAATTGTGCCATCCATATTGAATTCGATAACTGCTTGGGACTTACTGATAGCATCCAATTGACCTTCAAAATCAGCATTCTTTAATTTCTGTTGAGTCAAGTCGGTAGCTACTTTTACCACTTTTACAACCCTTCCTCTTTCATCCTTTACAGGAGTGTAACTCGCCTGAATCCAAACTTCAGAACCATCCTTTGCAAGTCTTTTGAACTCACCAACTTGTGGTTGCCCATTGCGCAAGTCCTCCCAGAATCGGTCATACGTTTTTGAATTCGCGTAACTGGGCTCGCAAAAAATGCGATGATGCTTTCCTTCAATTTCTTCTGCTCGATATTTCAATGCACCTAAAAACAAACTATTAGCTTTTATAATAGTTCCATCAGGTAGGAACTCAATAAATGCATTTGTAGAATTAATAGCTTCTAATATGCCATCGCTATCACTCAACTTACTTTCCAGCCCCTTGAGGCGGTCTTGAAGCTCGCTTACTAAAGCTGATTCAACTCCTTGAGTTGGTTCTAAGACACCACCAACGGTGCCATTTGCTTTGTCCTGATAAAGATTTCTTTTCATACTTACTTGTTTTTTTTGTTTAT
>JANXRR010000346.1 GCA_025356795.1 Bacteroidia bacterium | reverse complement strand
AACTCATAGAGTGGGTAAGTGATATTGTGCGCGCTACCCGACCACTAGCAACCGAAGTTAAGTATGTGAAAGAGTGGGTGCGTTGGGGTGCAGGCCCGCGTGCAGGCCAAGCCATGATTCTTACAGCTAAAGCAAGGGCATTGTTGAATGGCAGGTTTGCAGTTACTCAAGAAGACATACAATATGTAGCACATCCAGTATTGCGCCATCGTATTTTGATGAACTTCAAAGCGGAAGCTGAAGGTATTACCTCAGATCTTGTAACACAGAATTTGCTAGAAAGAATTCCTACCAAGAAGAGTCTCTAACTGATGGATGCACGAATTAAAGAGTTGTTAACGCCCACGATATTAAATTCCATTAATGGATTGGAGTTGATAGCACGCGTAATTGTGGAGGGCTTTATGAGTGGCAGCAACAAGAGTCAAACAGTTGGGGGAGGGCAGGAATTTAGTCAGTATAGAAGTTATCAGCCAGGCGATGACTTGCGACAACTGGATTGGAAAATGTTTGCACGCTCAGAGCGCTATTACATTAAAGAGGCAGAGATTGAAACCAACATTACAGTCAAGTTTATATTGGATGCAAGCCGATCGATGTCCTATGAAGAAAATGGAATCAATAAATTGCAATTGGCTAAAGTAATGATGGCCGCCTTGGCTTATCTTGCCCGCAAGCAAGGAGATGCATTTGGTTTATTCACGGTAAACGATAAGCACATAACATCTATATTGCCTCGATTCGAGCAACAGCAATTCATCCGTTTTCTTACTGAGCTTGTTAATATTAAGGGTGAGGGTAAGTGGGGAAAGGAAAGGAATATCGAACAACTTTTTGATCATCATGGAAAAGAGATGATCATATTTATCACCGATCTGTATGATGATCAGAAAGACATACAGCATTTCATAGCACGATTAAAAACCAAGCGTAATGAGGTAATTGTTTTTCACTTAATTGGGCAACATGAAACCGAGCTTGATTTTGATGGATCGTTTACGTTTGAAGACCTTGAAACTGGCATCAAGACAAAAGCCAATACGCACGCACAGAAAGTTGACTACCAAGAGCGGGTTCAATCGTGGTTAAATCACTCACGCGCTTGGATGTTAGAAAAACAAATTATCTATCATCTTATTCAGATGAACGAATCTGTAGAAAATGTTTTAAGAAATTTCCTGACTATTCGTAAACGATTGGTTCGATAATGCAGTTTGCACAGCCATTATTTTTATGGGCTCTTACTGGATTATCCATTCCAGTAGGAATTCATTTACTAAGCCGTAAGGAAGGAAGGGTAATTCGCATGGGCAGCCTTCGCCATCTTCGTGAAACGAGCACGCAGCAATTCAGAGGAATAAAACTCAATGAAATTTTATTGTTAGTGTTGAGATGCCTTCTCATAATTCTTTTTGTTTTTCTTTTAAGTGGATTGCATTGGAATGATTCTGAAAACGATCGATGGCTTTTAGTTGAAAGCGGAGTGGAGAAAAATTCCTCCGCTAAAAAATTGATTGATAGTTTGCAAACACAAGGTTTTGAATGGCATTTACTTCAAGCAGGATTTCCTAAAGAAAGGACAACAACTGGTCAAGAATCAACTAATTATTGGAATATTATTTCTTCTCTTCAACAACAAAAATTGAATCAAGCAATTGTACTTTCTTTCAGTCGTATGGAGAATTTTAAGGAAGTTAGACAATTCATTCCTTCAACTATTCAATGGATTACTTTCCCGTGCCCACCTAATAACTTCATTGCTGAAGTTACACAGCAAGATCTCAATCATGTTTTAATTAGACGTGGCCACTCTCAATCAAACGTTACAAGTTTTGAAACTGAGTTATCATTAAATTCTCTTCCTGATTCTATTTCTATTGTAAAGAAGAATTCAGTTTCAGTAATGGTTGGATATGATCCGGAATTTGAAAATGATAAGATTATAGTAAAGGCCGCTCTTCAGGCTATTGCCAAAAAATTACCAATTGAATTTACTATCACTGAATCTATTGCTGAAAAAGAAATTACACATTCTTCAGATTGGTTGATCTGGCTTTCGAGGAAACAACTTGCACCAATGGATTCTGTAAAGAGTATTTCTTATGTTGATAAATCTTCTACTCAACTGGTGGAGCAAGTTTCTAAGCTACAATGGATTCTTACAAAAAGACTTACTATTGAAACAGTGCTTCAA
>JANXRR010000311.1 GCA_025356795.1 Bacteroidia bacterium | reverse complement strand
TACTCATCTAAAAATTTCTTTATCTCGCGTGGCTTAATCAACTTGAAGTTGGGCAGCGACCCTGCTTCTACTTTATTTTTCTTTTCCTCTAGCAAAATCTGGCTTGCTTGCGTAACACACTTATCGCAAATGTGGGCGTGTATGCCAGAAATCATAAGATCTACATCTTTTTTATTTCTGCCACAAAAGGAGCATGTTACTTCTGCCATTTTTTATTCGTTGATTAATTAATTAGGTAATGTGCCAAAGATTGAAAGATCAAAGATATTAATTAATCAGCTCATCAGCACATTACCTATTCATCGAATTGTAAGTGTCTTATTTCTTCTTTTTTTCAAGAACTTCATCAATTAAGCCATAATCTTTGGCCTCAGAAGCTCTCATCCAAAAGTCACGATCCGAATCTTTTTCGATCTTTTCATACGTTTGTCCACTATGATTAGCAAGAATGGTATACAAATCTTTCTTCAGCTCTAAAGTTTGGCGCATAGAAATTTCCATGTCAGAAGAAGTTCCTTGCATACCTGCAGAGGGTTGGTGAATCATAACGCGCGAGTGAGTGAGTGCAGATCTTTTCTTTGAAGCCCCAGCCGCTAAAAGCACAGCACCCATAGAAGCTGCCATTCCTGTACAAATAGTAGCCACATCAGGGTTAATAATTTGCATAGTATCATAAATTCCAAGGCCAGCATAAACAGAACCACCCGGGCTATTGATGTACATGATTACATCTTTTTTGGGATCTGAAGATTCTAAAAATAAAAGTTGAGCAGTGATTACGTTAGCTACATAATCATCTACGGCAGTTCCAAAAAAAATAATACGATCGGCCATTAACCGCGAGAAAACATCAATAACGGTTGCTCGCATTTGGCGTTCTTCAACCACATTTGGTGTCATACCAGTTACGGTATAGGAGTTTGTGTTGATAAACTTCATGTAACTGTCTAAGGCATTGCCACTCATGCCAAGGTGATGTACGGCATAATTTCTAAATTCGTTTGTTAACATATAAAATGGTTTTTGATTTACAATTTAATAGAATTTTGATAGTCGATTGAGTCTTTATTTTATTTCAATGTTAGCCAATAAATAATCAAAATAAAAAGCCCCGAAAACCGAGGCTCTTTCTAAACTCTGAATAGTACTTAAAGGTTCAAAACCAGTTAATGGTTATGGCTAGCCGCAATTTTCTTGAACTCATCTAACGATACCTTTTTATCGGCAACAGTAATACTTTCTTTTACCACTTTCATAATCTTCTCTTGGCGAAGCTGATTATAGATTCTCATAAAATTTTCGCCTTTGCCATCTTGCCCTGATAAGTAGTTGTTAGCAATTTCATCTAGCTTATCGCCAAGCTGCGCGGCAATAGAGGGGCCACCAAATTGGTCGATGATCAAGTGCTTGGCCTTTTCTCTTACTTCATCGCCTTCTACTTTAATTTGTTTTTCTTCGCTAATTTGATTTTTGATCAAATCCCACTTTAAAGATTCTTTATATAAGTTGAATTCCTTTTCTAAAACTTCATCAGTAACCTTTCCATCGCTTGTTGCCTTCAACCAAATCTTCAAGAAATTATCGGGCATGGAGATTTTGGTGTGATCAACATAATAATGTTGAATTTCATGATCTAATAAATGCGCAGTCTCGCGTTCATAATTTTCGGCAATGGTCTCTTTTATTTTGGCCATAAACTCTTCCTCACTCTTCACTAAGTCTTTGCCAAAAACTTTATCGAATAACTCTTGATTGACAGCCGTTTCCTCTACACTGCTAATGGAAGTTACGGTGAAAACGTAAGTGCCTTTTAACCCTTTCACTTCTTCTTCCGATACATTCAATGCGCGGGCAGCATCAGCTTCAGTGGCGAATGTCTTTTCAACTTCAAACTCAATCGTGTCTGCTTTTTTTACACCAATAAATTTTTGCTGCGCTTTCTTTTCCACTTTATTAATGGCAATGAAGGAGCCATTTTTTGCTTCCGCGCCTTTAAGCGAAACATCGCCATACAAATTATCATTGGCTTCACTCACTTCTGGGTAAGTAACATTTCCGAAGCGCGTTTTAATGTCAGCCAAAGTCTCATCCATTACTTTTTGGTTCACCTCAATAACATTCGCAGTTACTTTTACTTTTTTTGAAAGGTCTACCGAAAAATCTTCTACCATTCCAATCTGAAATTCAAATTCAAAATTTTTCTGAGTTTCCCAATCTATAACGCGTGCTTTTTCGGCATTCGGTAGTGGGTCTCCTAAAATTTTAAGTTTATTATTTTTTATATAATTCGAAACAGAATGAGAAATCAGGTGATTTACTTCTTCTACCAAAACAGATTTTCCATACATTTTCTTCAATACGCCTGTGGGCACTTTGCCTTGGCGAAAGCCCTTGATGTTGGCTTTGCGAGCGTATTCTTTTAATTTCTCATCTACTTTGGGTAGATAATCGATTTCTGCTAAAGAAATTTTAATCAATCCTTCGGTGGCACTTTGTTTGTCAAGAGTAATGTTCACGATCTGCTATTTTAGTAGGTTAACAATCTTATTTTTAAAGATAAACCCTCGATTCAAAT
>JANXRR010000297.1 GCA_025356795.1 Bacteroidia bacterium | reverse complement strand
GTTGTTTTCCAAATGCCGCCACCGCGCTGCTGAAATTCAAATTCGCCCGTGCTAACATAAAACACTTTGCTATTTAATGGGTCGGCAGCAATGCTGCTTACGGCAAGGTTGTCCCAAAAATCATTTACTTTTACCCATGATGAGGTTGAACTTGTTATATCGTTATTATACCAAAGACCCCCGGAAGTACTACCAGCCCATACTTTTTTATTTGTTAAATCATTCGGATCAAACATTACCGCTCTTATTCTACCCGCAACTGTTTTCGGGCCTCGCTCTGTCCAGGTTATAGAGGTAGACAATGTTCCACCCTCCTGTCGGCTTGTGATTTTACCGTCACGCATCATGGCACTGGCTTCCATATAAGGCAAAAGCAACAAAGGTGTAGGTCTTTTCAATTGAGGATCTATGGTTCGCATGTAATCTTGCAGCATTGCCAAATCAGGTCTGTCACCTTTTTCTTCGCCTCCATTAATCTTCTCCATTTCATTCTCACCCGCTGTTAGCCGCTTTGTGTAAGGATGATTCTCCAAAAACTTTTCGTATTTCTCTCGGTCACTTAGAGTATATATCAAAATAAAGTAACCTACTAAGGATACTAGTAGAGATGAAAGAGCAAATAGGTAAGCCTTTTTCATGTGTTAATAATTGTTTTTTAGTTGCCACATGGAATTCGCATCTCGATTATAATACCCTTGGGTATAGGTCTCTTTATGCTCATTTCATGTGTTAATTTTTATTTTTAAGGTCACATGGAATGGCTGAGATTATCATATCGTTGGGTGTAAAACATCTTAATGGCCATTTCATAATAGGTTAATTTTGAATTAGTTATTCTTTGATTTGGTCTCCAGCTTTTCAAATTCAGGAGTTGGTACTAAAAAAATATTTTTTCTATTCTTAGCAAGAAGAAAATTTCTTGGGGATTTGCTTCCGAACATTTTTAATACATTCTTAGACACGGCTTGTTTTTGGTCAGCATAGTTCAAATATGATACAACTAAAACAGTATCACGTTTCTGCAGGATGCCTTTGAAATTCCTATCTTTTTTTTTTGTTATCTCAAGAGCATAACTGTAGCCGTCTACAATCAAAGAATCAAGTCTTACTCCCTTAACATTTACTACAATTTTAAGGTAATAGATTATGCCACCACGCGGTTTTGAGGTATTCGAAGGCGATGCCCCTGGTGACCACACTTCTTTTTTTGCTTCGATGATGGTAAGATTTCCTCCCTGCTTAACTTGAGCCATCGAAGCAAAAGAACACCCTACTAAAAAAAGCAACGCATAGTTATTTTTCATGCTTGCAATATTTCTTTTCCGCATTGTTTGCGCCCAGCTCTTGTGTGCGCTCTAAGTGTTTGGCATTAAAGGTGGTATTGGCCGCTGCCAGTTGTGCTTTCCACTCGCCCAGTTGCAAGGCCACAATGGCAGCAGCTCTGGCTTGGTTTCCCAGTCGGCATTTAGTTTATCTAAAATGGCGGTTTCGCTCAGGTAGTTCTCGCGGGCTATGCCGCTGCCATAGCTGGCAATGTTTGTTTGCAAAGTGAGTGCGTGCTTGCGCATTGGCTGCTCAAAATGGTAGGTGTGGCCTTGCACAATACATATCATGCCGTTGATCAGGTCATCGCGTTGTGCGTCAAGGGCAACCAGTTCATCGGTAATGGCACTGGCCTGGTCTTCATTAAAAAGCAAGTCTACACTTGCTTTGGCCGCTATGAAGGCATCAAACGGGTCTGTCACCTTTAATAAGGCAGGGTCGTGACTAGTAAAAATGGCTGCCAATTGCTTTAAAAATTGCAAGAACTCTGCATTGCGGAGGGTTTGCAGGGCTATTCCTTTTATCATGGGTGTGTGGTTTAAGTGTTTAGAGTTTGAATTTTAAAATGAAAGGCTTCTTCTTTAGTAGAAAGCTTGCTGCACGTGTGTTTGGAGCTTTCTATAGTTATAGAAAGACTGTTGCAGTCCTGTTTTAGGGTTTCTATACTTATAGAATGTCTCTCGCACGTGTGTTTGGAACTTTCTATACCTATAGAAAGGAAGCCGTAAGGGTACTTGGGGTTTTCTACTGTTTTAATCATTGAGGGGGGTAGGTTATTTTCAAGATGATGGCGTGGAGGTTTTCGAGCTTTTGGGCCGCCCCATTTAAGGCGATTAACGTAAGCAGGGTGTGCATACAGATTATTTTCACGTTAATGGGAGTGGGTTTTACCGTGTCAATATATAGTTAAATTCAACTTAGCCATGTTAAATTTAATATATAGGCGGGAGGAGGGGAGAAATTGGAGGTTTCCTATGCGCGAGCGGGTAAGCCTTTTAAAAAAATATACTTGGTGCTTTTGAAGCGTTAATTTAAAGAGAATAATGAAGGATCGATTGCAAGTCGGGGGTTGCAAAGTCTTCAAACCTTAAAACATTTTGGAACCTGAACCTTGCAAATTCCAACCCCTAACTTATTAACGAGAAAAATTTCTACCTTTTCCGTAATAATCCCTTATTTTTATACACTAATTCAACAAAAAACTAACATTATGAAATTTAGAATTGTATTTGTTCTTGTGTTGTTAATGGGTGGCTTTGCTGCTAACGCTCAAACTGCGGACGAAATCCTTGCCAAGTATTTTGCAAATACGGGAGGCATAGAGAAATGGAAGGCATTGAAATCGTGGACGCAAAAAGGGAAAGCGTGGCAAGGTCAGGAGTTCCCAATGAGTATGTATGCAAAGACTCCCAACAAAATGAAATTAGTAATCAATGTTCAGGGCACTGAGCTGGTTGCGCAAGCTTATGACGGTACTACAGCGTGGATGCTTAACCCTTTTGCAGGTGGAAAAGATCCTGTAAAAATGGATGATGAAATGGCAAAAGAAATAAAAGATGAAGAGTTTGAAGAGGAATTTATTGATTACAAGAAAAAAGGTCATGAAGTAACCTTGGAAGGCACAGAAGAGATTGACGGTGTTAAATGCTATAAAATAAAGTTGGTGAAAAATAAAAATAATCCAAAGGACGATGCTACAGAACTGCACTTCTTCGATGCGGAAAATTTTGTGCCTATTATGCAAGTTAGCTATGTAAAAGTAGGTCCTCAAAAAGGAACGGAAGTAAAAACATATATGAGTGATTACCAAGAGGTAAATGGCCTGATGTTCCCTTTCTCTATGGAACAAAAAGTCGATGGCAAAACAATATTCAAGGCAAATACAGAAACAATGACAATTAACGATATTACTGACGATTCGATCTTTGCTTTCCCTAAGAAGTAACCCTTAATCAAATTAAAAAGAGGCTGCAATGCAGTCTCTTTTTAATTACACCTATTTAAAAACTAACCACGATGAAGAATAAATTTTTACTCTTTGCAGCCATACTCCTATCAATTTCTAGCTTGAACGCGCAAACAGAGCTTTCAGGCAAAGCCTTACTGGGCGGGCTTCGCGCACGGCATATTGGACCTGCCACTATGAGCGGGCGCATTGCCGATATTGAAGTAGTCAATCGCAAGCCCACTATTATTTATGTTGGCACAGCCAGTGGTGGCTTGTGGAAATCAACAAGTGCGGGAGCCAATCTCCGTCCTGTGTTTGATGAGTACACCATGTCAATCGGTAAAGTTACACTTGACCAAAACCATCCTGACACGGTTTGGGTCGGTACGGGTGAGCCTTGGACACGCAATAGCGTGAGTGTAGGCAACGGGGTTTATAAATCCGTTAATGGAGGCACCTCATGGGAGTTTATGGGCTTGAAGGATTCTGAACGCATCAGCGACATTATCATTCACCCTAAAAATGGAAACGTGGTATATGTGGGGGCACAAGGTCATTTATGGAATGCCAATACTGAGCGAGGCGTTTACAAAACTACAGATGGAGGCAAAACATGGACTCGTATTTTGTATATAGATGAAAATACCGGTTGTGCTGATCTTGAAATTGATCCTAGTAATCCGGAAGTTTTGTATGCTGCTATGTGGAGCCACAGAAGGTATCCT
>JANXRR010000288.1 GCA_025356795.1 Bacteroidia bacterium | reverse complement strand
TATGAATTTCTTCCTTTAAATCAAGATAATCTGGCCCCTTATAATTAGGTGAAACTACAACTAGCTTCCATTCAACTAATTTTTGCCCAAGTAATTCTAGTGCATCGAATATTTCTAACCATCCTTTTAAAAGTATAGGAGTTGCCAAGCAAATCATAAATTTAAAATTGCTAGGCAAACCCATTTTATTTTTAATTAGCCCGATGTCACTTTTATCTTGACTAGGATTAAATCTTAAGGTGTCTACTCCATTATAAATAGTATGCACTTCTTTTTCAAAAGAAGCATCAAACCATTTTTGGGTATCCAAGGCAAGCCCTTTGCTGTTGGCTAATAACAGGTTTGCTTTCCGAAAAACAACTCTCAGGTTTTTTACCAGCTCAGGCCATTTCTCAGGCCACGCATGCACATCATCTCCCCGTGCAATGGCAGCGAGTGGTATTCCGGCAATCTTACTCGCAAAGGTGCCTGCATATCCTTCATAGCATAAAAAATGGGCGTATATCCAATCTGCATCTCTCAACTCTTTCCTTCGCTTAATGTACTTTCCCACAGTGCGGCCCATTCTTTCCCATCCATCCATAAAGAAAATCCGGGTGGGCATTTTAATGAACATGCGCGGGTGGTAAACGGGTATTCCTTCCACCTCATCTAGCATTTCAGACAAATCTTTATACCCTTGCCTCCAATAGGTATGAAGCTTGTGCAGCCCAAAAGGTGGGAACCAATTCACTGGCTGCATGACATGCACGTCCACTCCCAACTCTTGCAAGGCTTTAGCTTGGCGATGGATAAATATGCCATTGGAGCTATTACTTTTTTTAGGGTAACATGTACTTAAAAAAATAATTTTCACAGCCTATTGGTCCAAGCTCCCAAAGAAAGTAAGGATATCAACGGAGATGCTAATTCGAGTTGCCCTTGTGCATACCGATTCTTTAAATTACTTAAACTCTCTTTCTCGATAAAATTTCGAATAACTGCATTTTCAAAAAAGTGATTACTAGCAACACTTTGCTCATCCACTATTTTCTTAAGTGGCGCATTAAAGCCTGTTTTCTTGCGCCAAGCCAAAGAAGGATAGTCCTTTTCAACCATTTGCCTCAGCGGCAGTTTGCCACCTCGGGAATCGCGCAGGAGATTGGGGGCGAATTGAAAAGCCATCTCCACTATCTCATGGTCTAAAAAAGGCACGCGGGCTTCTAACCCGTTTGCCATAGTCATTCTATCTACCTTATACAACATTTCTGATTTGAGGAAAGTAGAAATATCAGCATATAACAATTGGTGCAACCACGAAAGATCATTGCTCTTTTCGAAAAATTTTTTTACCTGATTCTTTAGTCTATTGACATCAACTTTTTTTCGTTGGGCAAAAGGAATCAATGCCAACGCATCAGCTTCGGAAAGAACTCTCGTGCGTTGAAGAAATCGTTCACTGTCTGGTGTTAAAAATTGCTGTGCAAGATTTTTAGTTTGGCTAACTTGAGATAATAGCGCACCCACTATTGGCGCTAACAAAGGGGGTGTTATTTTTACTATTGAAGGTTTATAAAATGGAACATGTTTGTGATCATAGCCCCCAAAGACTTCATCACCACCATCGCCTGTCAAGACTACCTTCATACTTAGCCTGGCTTGGGTTGAAATTTTGAATAGCGAGAAAGCACTGATAGCTCCAAACGGTTGATCAAAGTACCGAACAATCTTAGGCGCATCATACAAGAAATTTTCATTGAGCGAATAAGAGCAATGCGCGATGCCCATTTTCTTAGCCGTTGTAGCCGCTTCATTGCTTTCGTCTTCAGGTTCGCCAGGAAAGGCTGCCGAAACGGAAGTGAACCCTGCCCCGCAATGGGTGTAAGCCAAACTCGTGATCAGCGTGGAATCAATACCAGCCGATAAGAAAGACCCAAGAGGAACGTCTGATACCGTATGTTCCTCTACCACTTTACTTAAAGTAGTAGTCAATTGCTCTTGAATTTCACGTTGATCAATTTTGGTAGATTTGATAGAAAGTAAATCATACCAACATGAGAATTTAATTGTCTCAAGTTTTATCAACGCAAAATGCCCAGCTTCCAAAGATTTAATATTCGTATAAATTGTATTAGGTTCGGGTATTGATAAATATTGGAAGTATTCAAATAAACTGGTGAAATCTATCTGCTGTTTTAGTTCCGGCCTTGCTGCCACTAAGGATGTTATCTCGGAAGAAAAATAAAAGCCTTGATCATCATTAAAAAAGTATACCGGCTTTATACCAAAGCGATCTCTAGCGATAAACAAGGTGGATTCTTTTACATCACAAATAGCAAAAGCAAACATGCCCTTTATCTGTTGGAGCATTTTAGTAGGATCACTCTTATACTCTTCATATAAATGCAAGAGTACTTCAGAATCTGAATTTGAATAAAATGAATGACCTTTTCCTTCTAACTCTTTGCGCAGTTTTTTGTAATTGTATATCTCACCATTGCAAATAAGTGCTAGCGAGCGGTCTTC
>JANXRR010000395.1 GCA_025356795.1 Bacteroidia bacterium | reverse complement strand
GAAGCCGAATTAAAAGGCACGCCTGTTCCCGTTAAGAAATCAGAACCCAAACCAAAGCAATCACAACCAACTCCCACCAACGAAAATACTAAGAATTTAAAGACCCTCAACACCGAACTAAAAAAAGTAGAAGATGAAATCGCCCGACTTGAAATTGATAAGTCAAAGGCAGAAGCTCAGTTGGCATTGCCTGATGTTTACAGTGATTTTGAAAAGTTAAGAGCAGCGCAGCAAGCTTTTGATAAAGTAAATGAAACTCTTTCATCAGCCAATAAAAAGTGGGAAGCCATTGCGCTGGATATTGAAGGGATTGAAAGTAAATAGCTATACTTAATTAAATGAGCAAAAACCAAGTTTAGTAAAAAAAATGACTGACGAGAATAAAATTAACACGCAATTTATTCTCGGTTTGGAAGTTACTAAACGGATGTCATCATAAAGTCAATCCTCCCGTGAAAAATTTTATTGCATTTATAATTATTATCAGTTTTTCCGTTCAGTCATACTGTCAAAAAATACTAGCGTTTATTGATAAAGTGTATGAGCCTCAAATTAAGACTGTCATGCTCCACCCAGATAGAGGCAACCTTCAAGACAGCCTAGATCCATCTGTATCACCTATCGATCAGCAAAATTTATTACTTGAATTTGATGACTTAACAAGCAACAGATTTAACTATTATGCTCGCCTCATTCATTGTAATTATGATTGGACAAAATCTACATTAAGCGATTTAGATTTTTTGCTTGAATATAATGAATTCAATATCACCGATTACAATTTTTCAAGCAACACCCACATACCTTATTTACATTACAGATTTTCAATCCCTCCGGTAAAAGTGCCAGGCAATTATCTGCTGATTGTTTATCGCGATGGCAACAAAAATGACTTGATACTTTCTAAACGGTTAATGATTTTTGCTTCACAGATCAGCATTGCAAATGATAAACAATTCTTGGGCACAGGCGCGGGTAAAACCATTCAGCCTTTCAATTTCACTCTCAATTATGGTGGCGTTGAAATACTTAATCCGATGCAGAGCATTCATGTGGTCATTCTTCAAAACCATAGGTGGGATAATTTAAAGACAGACATAGCTCCTACTTTTATTCGCGATCAAACCAATGAATTAGAATATCATTTTTTTGATGATGACAAATCATTTAAAGGCGGGAATGAATTTCGCTTTGTTGATTTTAGATCATTGAACTACCCTGGTCAAAACACAAGAAGCATGGATAAATCTAAGAAACCATTTCATTTGTATGTGGCTGAAGATAGACCACGAACCGATCAGGCATATTCGCAGTACAATGATTATAATGGCAACTTTATTATTGATAACAGAGATACGGGCGATTCAAAAACGGGAAGCAATTACTTAAATGTCACGTTCTCATTAAAACCTTACAAAAAATATTCAGATCCGGTTTTTATACTGGGTGCTTTCAATCAATGGAATCAGAGTGAAGAAAATCAAATGACTTTCAATACCAACACGGCATCATTCGAAAAGACTTTTTTATTGAAACAAGGATTGTACAACTACACTTATACCATTCAATCTCCCACAATGGCACCGAGCGAAATTGAAGGTGACCACTTTGAAACTGAAAACACGTATGAGATATTCGTTTACAACAGAAGCTTTCAACCTAATGCCGATTTCCTATTGGGTTACTTTGTGATTGCAACCAATAAGCGTTAAGCATATACCATTTCTTCATTGGCAGGTTTGCGGATGGCATTGGCATTGGCCACATCAAGCATGCCAAAACCCTTATGAGAGAAATGACCTAATCCATATTCATAGGCAAATTGCTGAACGGGTTGAGGAGCATACAAAGTAAATGGAAATGTATAGCCTCGAACTTCAAACTTCACATCTGAATCGTAGAGTGGATAAATGCGAGCGAATTTCTTGTGCGTTGCCTGAATACGATCGAGATAATCTTTATCGGGCACTAGTTGGAATTTATAAAAACCGGCAAGCTCTTCAGCGGAAAACCGTTGCGATTCTTCCATTCGCTGAATGGTGGAATCGTATAGTAGATCAGAAAACTCATCGCTGTAGGGAGAAATAAAACGCTTTCCACTCTCATCATTAAAAGAAGTTGGGGTAAGCACGATAGGGGAAATACAAAGAAATTTAACTGACTCGTTAATCGTAACTGGATCTTCATTTTCTATTGCCTCTGGCATCAGCTGCAACGTTCCAATCATCAATTCTTTTTGAGCCATTAAAACTTTTAAAACATAATCAAGAAATTCTTGGTCGGAAGAAGAGAATACAAGAGTAACCCGTGAAGAATAAAAATGAAGGCCTTTTCGGCTAATTTGGATTTGACCTTTTAATCCCGAAAAATTATAGCGGGTAAAATTTAAAAACTGATTGTTGCCACCAAGTAAAATCAATCCTCTTATGGTTTGAGCAACCAAAAATTGATGGTGGAACGGAACATATGCTCCTCTATTTTTTAAATTAAAAACA
>JANXRR010000242.1 GCA_025356795.1 Bacteroidia bacterium | reverse complement strand
ATTTCAAAGAATGATTCATTTGGTATGTTAAACTTATTAAATACACTAGTTAAGCTATTTAGGCTAGGATAATAAGGGTCGTGAACGAGAGCTTGATTCAAAGTTGTTGCGGTCAACTTGATATTGAGTGCATCGACATATTGAACAGCAATTGAGTTAAGTTTAAAATCAAAGTTTGTATTCATTTTTGAAACTTGGTGTCAATTGAGTACAAGAAAATAAGATTGGTACAGCTTTTCTAACCAAAAATTAATAAGTTTAATCAGAAACTTGATAAATTCACAGTTAAATAAAAACAATACACCATGTACATAGGCACCCAATTACGGAAACTAAGAGACAAACGTAAATTATCTCAACAGCAAGTGGCCGACCATCTAGGTATAGCGCAAAGTACCTATTGGAATTGGGAAAGTGATGAGTGCCATTTTAAAATGGATCATCTGCAAAAACTTTCTGAATTATTTGAGGTAGATGCAGATGATATATTGCCCGAGGGCTCGGTAGTAAAAATTGTGAACAACAAGGAAAATAAAGACAGTTCGGTAAATGCCTTTGAAGTAAGAACAGATGAGAAAGCAACAAACGAAAAATTGGTAAGAAGTTTGGAAGAAATAATTGCCTTATTAAAGGAACAGAACATAGCTTTAAAGGAGGAGAATAGCTTGTTAAAAGCGCAGCTAAATAAGTAGCTAGATTTTCGCAATCACACCATCAATAATGGGGGTATATTTATAAATAAAAAACTCCAACCTTTAACAGGCTGGAGTTTAAAGAGGTTTGAGCCCCCAACTACATTTACTAGCTACTGCGCAATTTCCGTCAGTTCATCAGAGTACACAAGCATCGGGTCGGTGCCTATGCCCGCCATACGAAAGGCATATTCCTTGCCGCGCTTGAGGTCGCCAAACAAGAAACTCTTCGATGTGCCATAGCGGGCCGTCCACACGCTGGCATCGGTAACGGGCGCAGGTGTAACTTCAAACACATAACTCTTGGCACCGTCTATCTTCTTGCAGCGTATCTCTAAGCTGCCCGAGGCAGGGCCGTTCACCACTTCAAAGTTTTCGGGCTTGGCCAATACGCCCACAGGGGTAGCTGCTTTTTGAGCGGGGTAGCCAGAGCTTAGCGCAATGGTTTCGTTGTTTTGGCAATTGGCTTGTATATACAAGCCCAACAGACGGAGCGTCTTTAATAATTCCCTACGGGCTGCGTTCTTGCGTGCCGTAGCTTCTGTGCCCCCATTGGGCAGGTCGGCCAATGCTTCCGAATACTCCTTTGTGTCACTTATCAATTTATCCAAACTCGGTACTGGGGCGGGGTAGTTTGCATTACCCGTCATCTTCTTTAGGACACCTTCACTCTTAGTATCCAATTCATCATCCTTCAGCTTACTGAAATTGTAAATCACTTTTACCGTTTCCATAAAAAAGATTGTTTAAATGGTTAACTTATGATGATATAACGGAGCGGCAAAAATGCCTATTGTGTGATACTGTGGAATTTTTAACGCAACATGTTGCGCTGGGTCGTAAACCATTCAAAATGCCCTAAATGACTGGTTTTATAAGGATTTCTGGACTGCATAGCACCAAAGTAGAATAGAGATGGGTCAAAGTAGAGTAGAAATATTGCATCGCAGGTTAGAAATGCAATAAAGTAAAATAGAAATATGATAAAGCCGAATAGAAATGCGACAGGGTAAAATAGAAACGAGATGAAGTAAACTAGAAATACCCTCTTTCAGAATAGAAATTCACTGAAGTAGAATAGTAATGCCGCACTGAAAAGTAGCCATCTGACAAAGCAGAATTGAAATAACGCTTTTTACAATAGAAATATGGTAACGGTGTGCAATTTACTTGCGGTTAGTGTTGTTACCGATCCACTTTGTGTTAAGAATAACTACTGGGTTTTAATACGATTCATGCCTTAAATAACCTGAAAGAAATTTGGCATTAAGCCAACTGACAAAACGAGCAATAAAAGAACGTAGAGTAGCAAACGAACTGAGAATGAAATCTCGACAGCTATTAAATTACTATCATCTTGATACATGGCTATGATGATTTTGAAATAATAATAAACACCTATCAATGAAGTAACAATTGCAACAATTGAAAACCCAACATAATCAACACTCAATGCCAATGAAAGAACAAGGTACTTACCTATAAACCCTGGAAGAGGCGGTATGCCAGCCGTTGAAAGCAAAGCAATTGTCATCGCTACAGCTAGCAGAGGGTTTGATTTAAACAAGCCTTTAAAATCATCTATGGAAGTCTCTTTATCTTTTACCTCGAGTTGTATTAATACTGCAAAGGCAAGTAGCGAAGCCACAGAATAGCCAATGAGGTAATAGAATATAACACCGTTCGATTCTGTACTACCTGTTACCAGTGATAAAAGAATGTATCCGGCATGGCCTACGCTAGAGTAAGCGAGCAGTCTTTTAATGTTAGTTTGAAACACGGCAGTAACGCTCGATAAAATCAAGGTGAAGATGGCGATGGCTTGTAGTGTGAAAAGCCAAGACGATTGAACCCCTGCAAATGTGCTGATAAATAATCTAAGGAAAGCAGCAAAGGCAGCTACCTTAACAACGGTAGACATGAATGCAGTTATTGCACTTGGTGATCCCTGATAAACATCAGGAGCCCAAAAATGAAAAGGCACAGCAGAAACTTTGAACGACATGCCAATCATTATCAACAATATGCCAGCATAGAAAAAGCCTGGCAACTGTGCATGATGTTCAGAAGTATATACGGCAATCTTTGTAAGATCGAACGTGCCCGTGGCGCCATAAACGAGCGCAATGCCCATCAACAAAAAACCTGTGGCAAAAGATCCCATCAAAAAATATTTGAAAGCAGCTTCGTTGGAGAATATACTGTTCTTCCTGCTTCCCGCCAGTACATAGAGTGAAATGGATAATATTTCGATCCCTAAAAACAGCATCGACATATTATTGAAGGATGTTAAAATAATTGCACCTGCAAGCGCGAAAAGTATCAGTGCGGATTGATCGGTAACGTGTGTTTCGTCATGGAAATAATCGTGCGCCAACCAGAACCAAATAGCTCCGATAGCGCAAATCAAAATGGTAAATGAAATAGAAAAATTATCTATTATCACCATCTCACTGAAGTAATGGGTAGATGAATTCCAATCCGTTGTCGCGATAACAGCAGCAGCGGCTATGCCCACTCCGGCAACAGCCACAAACCATTTCTTGAAATTGATGATCTCTGCAATCAGTGCTGCAATTCCTAATCCACAGATGATATAAAGTGCGTTCATGTT
>JANXRR010000212.1 GCA_025356795.1 Bacteroidia bacterium | reverse complement strand
ATTTTCTTTTACGGGGGCAATAACTACAGACCCTGCTCCAATTCTGGCTCCTTTGCCAACCGTAACACCTGCCACTAGTGTAACGCCAGACCCAATAAATACTTCATCTGCAATAGCTGCCCCTGCATTTATAATACTGCCCGATCCTATCTGCACATAATCTCCTATACTTACTTCTACTCCTATGGTTGCTTTGGCATGAAGAATGCAATGGCTGCCTATGGATGCACCTGGAGCAATGCTTACACCTATATCAATAAAATTTCCATGGCCTAAGGATGATTTAGGAGAGATGATAGAGGTCGAATGAATGGCATTTACAGGTTGCATGTGACGCTCCTCATGAATCATTTTCACCAAGGTCTTGCGCACACGAGTATCGTCAACGGCAACAAAAGCCTCGCATTTCTTACCTATTAATTTTAGAAAGCCATCATTGTCTGTGCTTCCCAAAATAACAACGTCATCAATTTCTTTTGTGTGAAGATTCTTGTCATCATCTAAAAAACCATAGACAACTACCTTATTATTTTCAAAAATTTCCTTAGCTGCACGGCCCAAATGATTGGCGCCAAAAATTATGACAGGGTTTTCCATATATGAAAGCTTTGCACAAAGATAAATTACCTTAGCAAAGTAAACGACAACACTGCATTAACTTTTAGTAAAGTTGTTTTCTATTAGTAAGCCCCGGAGGAGCCGTAGGTTTTATAATGGCAGATCCAATTCTGCAATCAAGGCATTTTTTAGCAGCGCAATAGTTATTATGCAGTTCAATAAGACCTTGTGAATCGGAAGCGTTTATTGGAATTACGTTGAGACTTTTCCATTTTCTGATAATGATATTGTTTTCGGGGTTAAGGTGCTGCAGTATTTGAATGGCTTTATCGACAAACTCCTGCTCAGCATGAGCTTTTCCATAAGCAACAAGAATTGGAGCAACGGTATTAATGATCAGGTTATCAATACTTATTTCACCTAAACCACTGATCGGTATTTTAGCCTGCTTATTAAATTGATAATGCTCTTGCCAATAGTGAGATTGGCTTACTAAAAAAAGATCCTTCAAGGCTTTACTTCCATTATTCTCTAATAAAGCTGAGAAAATATTTTTTACTGAAAATAGTATCGAGGCAAACTGAGCAATTCTGATAGTGGGGAAATTAGCGGGCCGTAATCTTAAAAACCTCCAGTGGTTTTTTTTAAGATCACACGTAAGAGAATATTTGGCTTTGAGTATTTTATATTCCCTTCTTAGCAGCTGGTAATAATCATCTCCCACTTCAATATCCAAAAGACCAGCTTGCCCAAAAAGAAGAGCTTCCATCTGAACAAGGTTATCGGCATGCTTTAAAAGTATTTTATAAGAAAGTGACTTTGCTAGTTTTTGAAGCGGTTCACTATTTATTTTGAAGCCAAAATTCTTCCCCAATAATTCAAATGTAGTTTGCTCCCAATCGTTGTTGTTTCCTTTTAATATTTCAAGAACTATGTTGGCCTTTGCTTCTAATCGCTGAACCAAGGCAGCATCAAGCATGGAAACCAGCAGCAGCTTATCAGTAGATGGCAGTAACTGGCTGCAAGCAATAGAGTTGGCGCTCTCCATTAATTTTTTATAAGAGTAAATAAGCGACTCATCTACCCTTCCTTTTAGTTCTAGTGTTGGAATGAGTGTTCCATCTGACCGCAGCACAGGTTTATCATTGATCCATACAGCATGTAAAATAACATTATCATAAGCTGGGTCTTTGAAGTGTTGGTGGTTATTCCACTCAGAAGCCTTCACATGAACTTCAATACTACCGGCCCATTCTATGGCATCTATTTTAATTTTAGCTGATTGAAAATCAGGGCCTGCATTAGAGTTTAATCTTCCGGTGTTATAAACTTCAAGTGCGTTTCCATCAGAAGTTTGGAGTGCTTCTTTGTTGAAGTATTGAAACTGCCAGATGTAATGAAGAAAAGACTCCTTCATAAATTTTAGTAATAATCTAATGAAAGAACACGATCATTAATGAAATGCTTTCTCTAAGTAACCTTTCATCTCCACTTGAATTTTTTGAGATTCGTGCCTCGCTGCCTCTGCGAAGTCAACTCCGCTAGAAGCATAAATGATGGAGCGAGAAGTATTGACTAGTAATCCACATTGATCATTCAAACCTGCTTTTGTTACGGCCTCCAAATCGCCACCTTGAGCACCCACACCAGGCACTAAGAAGAAGTGGTTAGGTGCCAAAGCGCGTATCGATGCAATTTTATCTGCATGAGTGGCACCCACCACGTACATCATCTGATCGGCACTGGCCCACCGCTGTGAGGCAAAGATTACTTCCTCATATAAAAATTTCCCATCGCGGGTTTGGATCAATTGAAAATCTTCACTACCTGAGTTGGACGTGTACACCAATAAAATAACCCACTTATTTTTAAAATCAAGAAAGGGCTTTATCGAATCTTCACCCATGTAGGGCGCCACGGTGATAGAATCGAACTGCATGTGCTCAAAAAAAGCCTTTGCATATAACCTTGATGTATTGCCTATGTCTCCACGTTTGGCATCTGCAATAGTAAAAATATGGGGAGGAATATACGCTATCGTTTTATGGAGACTCTCCCATCCTTTTGAACCTCGGGCTTCATAGAAAGCTATGTTGGGTTTATAGGCTACACAATAGTCGCTGGTTGCATCAATAATTTGTTTGTTGAATTCAAAGACAGGATCGTCACTACTTAACAAATGCGTTGGTATTTTATCTATGTCAGTGTCTAATCCGACACAGAGGTAGGACTGCTTCTTTTTTATTTGCTCGTAAAGTTGTGCCCGCGTCATATTCCGATCATCTATTACCGTAGATCTACCACCTCAACTCCTGGATATTTTTTCGGATCGAAAGTAAATACTGTATCATCAATTTTTGCATTCGCCACAAACTTTGAAATGGTGTATTTGTATTTGTTACCCGACTTATCGAACATAATGAAACTTAACACACTCTTATCTTTTTTAGAGATATTCATTTTAATTTTAAAATATTGAGTATCTCTTTTTTCAGGAACCAAATCTACCACATCGCAAAGCACTCCTGCCTCCGTCTGATCTTCCATTTGTATATACTTGAACCCCTTTTTATAGATTTCATAAAATTTAGAAGGGTTTACTTCATCTGCTTTTGCATCTACATTATCTATATTAACTTCTTTTGCATCTGGCAAATAAGTCCATATTGTTTTTCCGTTATTAATCACTTCTTGCTCGGGCAAGGCCAGTTTATACTTATCGCCCTTTACAGAAATTTTACCTTTGAATTCTTCCTTTATTTTTTCTGTATCGTTAGTTAAACCCACCGAGAGGCTTGCTTCAAAAGCTGTATATGACTTATACTTTTTACTCATGGCATCCAAAATTGTTAACGCCTTTGGGTCATACTGAGCAAAACTGGTTTTAGTAAGTAGCCCGAATACTAACGCAATGATTGTTTTATTCATTCTAGTAAAGTTCAAAGTGTTAAAGTTCAAAGAATCGTGATTTTTAATTCGCACTTGATTAAGATTTTGTATGTCTTTCTTTTAAGGCATTCAATAATTGTTCCAAACTTGGTTCATCATGCACCAACACCTCTCGGGCTTTTGATCCTTCAAATGAACCCACAATGCCAGCAGCTTCCAACTGGTCAATCAATCGCCCAGCGCGGTTATAACCTAATTTCAACTTACGTTGGATAAGAGAAGTACTCCCTTGCTGATGCAGTACAATTAACCGGGCGGCATCTTCAAATAGCGCATCCCGATCTGACAAATCAACTGCCGACACACCTCCCTCATCTTCGCCTTCAAATTCAGGAAGCATGTACGCTGAGGGATATCCTCTTTGAGAGCCTATAAATTCACATATTCTTTCTACTTCTGGTGTATCTACAAAAGGGCTTTGTAAACGAATAATCTCAGAGCCGGCTGACAAAAGCATATCGCCTTGACCAATCAACTGATCGGCTCCACCTGTATCCAAAATTGTTCGTGAGTCCACTTTGGAAGTTACTTTAAAAGATAATCTCGCGGGAAAATTAGCTTTAATAACACCCGTAATAACATTCACGGACGGTCGTTGAGTCGCCACTACCAAATGTATTCCAATAGCACGAGCAAGTTGTGCCAATCGTGCAATAGGAGTTTCTACTTCTTTGCCGGCCGTCATCATCAAATCAGCTAACTCATCTATTACCAAAACTATATAAGGTAAAAAACGATAACCTTCTTTTGGATTGAGTTTACGCGAAACAAATTTGGCATTGTATTCTTTTAGGTTACGAGTGCCGGCATCTTTCATCATCTCGTAGCGGTTCTCCATTTCAATACAAAGGGAATTCAACGTATGAACTACCTTTTTTGTATCGGTGATAATGGCTTCTTCACTGTTGGGTAACTTAGCCAAGTAATGGCGTTCTATCTTACTGAACAAAGACATCTCCACTTTCTTTGGATCGACCAACACAAACTTTAATTGACTTGGATGCCGTTTATAAAGTAGAGAAGTAAGAATAACATTTAGTCCCACCGATTTTCCTTGACCTGTAGCACCCGCCACAAGTAAGTGAGGCATCTTCGCTAAGTCAATAATAAGCACTTCGTTGGAGATAGTTTTTCCCAACGCAATGGGAAGCTCTTTATCTGTCTTTTGGAATTTTTCAGAAGCTAACATAGAGCGAATGCTCACCATCTCCCGATTTTTATTTGGAACTTCAATACCAATGGTTCCTTTACCTGGAATAGGAGCAATGATACGAATGCCAAGTGCGGCCAAGCTTAAGGCAATATCATCCTCAAGGTTTTTTATTCTAGAAATTTTTATACCAGCCTCGGGCACAATTTCGTACAGAGTGACGGTAGGCCCTATAGTAGCTTTAATGCTTGTAATCCCTATCTTAAAGTTGGTAAGGGTTTCTAAAATTTTGTCCTTGTTTTGGTTCAGTTACACAAGAGGAACTGAAC
>JANXRR010000209.1 GCA_025356795.1 Bacteroidia bacterium | reverse complement strand
GCTCCTCTGCAAATGTCCTATCCTCATGTGCAGCCAGGCTGCGGTACTTAAGCATGGCTTGAATAGCCGCTTCTACTTCCTTGTTCATGGCGTAAGCCAAACCTAAGTTGAAGTAACTATTCGGGAAATCTGGCTCAATTTCAATTGACGTTTTGTAATGGATTTTGGCTAAGTGAAAATTACCAATTTCGGCATACAAGTTGGCAAGGTTGTAATGGGCTTCAAAGTGCCTTGGCTCTTCCTTCAAGCAAAGTGTAAAGTAATCGATGGCTTTACTGTAGTTCTTCTCGTCCGATTCTAATATTCCTAAGTTGCAATACGAATCAGCTAACCCTTCTCCATTCTCTATAGCTTTCAAATACATTCCTTTAGCCCTCTCGTCCCCTAATTCATCCAACACTAATGCTTCCTCAAAAGGAGAGTAAGTATTTATGTTAACTACTTTGGCGCCAGAAAATAGGCTAAGCTGGCCTCTGCTACTGGAGGCTCGCTTCTTTCTAGCGGGTTTAAATCCGAATTTTTGAAGTGAAGGATTTGGAAACTTGACAACCTTTGCCATAAGGCAAATTTAAGGTTTTAGATTAAAGATGTTAGAATTATAAGTTATAGCATTTAAAGACAAGACCAAATGAAAATATTAATTGTCTTGTTCAGCCATTGCTGAATCATCTATTTCATTTTAATCTCATTTAAATTAACTGGCTTTTCGCCTTGAAACTTTGAGCGTAGCCTTCTCCAGCTTTTCCACAGAGCCTTTCGCCTTTTCCATTGGCTTTTGCTTGGCTTGTTCTATACTCTTTTTAAGGGCAGTCATAATATCAATAACCTTCGGTTCTTCTTCTGTAACAGTCACTATTTCCTTACCCGCAATTTTGGCATCTATAATAGCCTTAAGGGCATCATAATAGTTGTCTTTCATTTCTATTTTCGAGAATTTGACACTCATAGAATCCACAAGCATTTTGGCAAGCTTCAATTGCTCAGCATCAGTTTTAACTTCTACTAAACTGGGCACTTCATTAATGTTCTTAATTTCACTAGGATACCTCAACCTGTACATAAGCATGCCTCTTTCATGTGGAGAAATTAAAATCGGGGTTTCTCTATCTCTAAGCACTACTTTACCAATGCCCATCTTACCAGATTCTTTCAAGGTGTTACAAAGCAGGCCATAAGTTTTAGCCGCTATATCACCATCAGGCCCAATAAAGTAGGGAGATTCAAAAAGTGTTGGATGCACCTCCTCGCTTTTAATAAAACCGTCTATTTCAATTACTTTGGTACTTTTTAGTTTTACTTTGTCAAAGTCTTCTTGTTCAATTATTACAAATTGACCAGGTTCATATTCATAACCTTTAGTTATGTCTTCACCTCGTAAAATTTTGCCCGTTACTTTGTCCTTCTTCTCATAACCAACGGGGTTGTGCCCTTCCTTGGTAAGAAGATTAAAACTTATTGACTGCGCTGTATCAATGGCATTATAGATCCTTACAGGAATTGTGACAAGTGAAAATTGAATGTGGCCTTTCCAAATAGATCTCATAGCCAAAAAAATTATAGTTAGTTTAAAAAATGAGATTAGAGCCACTAAATTACTGATAATGATAGTATTAAGCAAATTTTATTTATCTGCTCGGAAATAAAAGATTAAGCACTCGGCATAAAACAACATCACTTAATTAAAGTGGTTTTATATGAGATAAAAAAAGCCTCTCACGAGGCTTTAAAAAAATCGCAATACTTTATCACTGTGCGATATACTGCTGTAAATGTTCAATGATTGATTTCTGATCATTAATAACTTGTCGAACTACATCGCCAATAGAAATCATTCCCATTAGCTTTCCATCGTCTACGACAGGCAAGTGACGAAAATGGCGATCAGACATGATTTGCATACATTCCTCAATACTACTTTGAGTGTTAACTGTAAAGGGATTAGGGGTCATTAACTCCCCAATTAATGTCTCTCTTGAAGATTTTCCTTTAAGAATTAATTTACGAGCATAATCTCGTTCAGTAAAAATACCAGCAAGCTTACCATTATCGACAATAAGTAGGCCGCCAATATTTTTTTCACACATTAATTCAATAGCTTGATAAACTGTGATGGTGGATTCTACCGAAAAAATGGAGTACCCTTTGGCATCTAAAATGTTTTTTACACTTCCCATAAGGTTTGGCTTTTAATGCAACCGATTGAAATATCGAACATTAAACCGAAAAAACAAAAAAATAGCAAGAAAATTAATCCTTGCTAACAAATCTTGAAATGGGAAGGTCTTAAATGACTTGTAAGAAATCAGGGCAAATACCTGCTTAAATCATCCCTTGGCATATTCTCTGACTACTTCATATCGTAAGCCAAATCTCCGATTTGCACATAACTAGTGCTTATTTCAATCCCAGTTAAACAGTAATACAAATCAGAGATTTGTTGACACCCTGACGTAGTCAGAGACTACGGCAAACGGAGAACTTTAAATGGAAGATTATTTAATGGCTACACCAAGGCTTATGAGATGAATGGAAAATCATTCAACATAAAATACTGCTTCGGCACGAATGGCTTTTCCGTTGGCAGTAACGCCTTCTAACACCACTCTTTTATTACCCTCTTGATCGGAGGTAAAAAAAGAAATTTCAGTTGAAGCTTGAGTAGAAAGTTTAATTGTGGGATTCCAATAGAGCGTTGTTCTAAAATCTTTTTCGATGACAAGGCTTTGGTCATTGTAATTAGGCATTTTAAAGGTTTGCTCGCGATCAAAGCCTTTTAGTTTTATTGTTGGCAATGCCTTGTTGGAAGAGGTATTTTCTTCAGCTTTCTTAGTGAATACACTAATTAAACCATTTGCACCATTGGCACCTAAATTTGAACCTATCATGCCCTTAACCTCAATCCGATCTATTGCAAAAGGGTTTAATTGAATCAATCTGTCTCCAGCACTACTACCCACTACTAAAACATTGTCAATATAAAGTGCAGGCTCTGCAGGACTCCCATCCTTTGATGTTATGTTCCCTCTTGTCCATACCAAAAGCCAACTAGTCTGATCAAAAACGAGTTTAAAAGCAGGAACTCTAGAGGCTATTGCATCGGCAGCACTTGCATAGTTTTGGATGTCCTTATTATTAAGTATCAAATCTGGTTCAGCATAAGAGTTTTCATAGCGTACTACTTTTTTTGCAGTCACATTTATTTGTTCAAGTAATTTTGCCTTTGTAGTATCAATTTTGAAAACAATTTCTTTTTGCCGAGTAATCACTTTCATACCTAATTTAGGTAATGGTTCTGGCAGTAATGGTGTATCTCTATTTGCTATAGTTATTTTTCCTGCTGCAGGTTGAACTATAAATTTTACACTATCATAGAAGAGTATATTTTGCAAAGAAAACTCACCTGAAGGAAGTGCAGTGGTTTTGTAAACTTGATTTAAACTTTCAGGCAAAAAAATCAAGTCTGTTTTTTTTCCTTTTCTCTTTTTGTCAATATATGTGCCTTTAAAACTTAACCCCTTCTCAATAGTATACTTAAATTCAGTTGTTACTATTTTGGGCGAATTCGTTATTTCAAAATTGGTCTTTATTGAAATAGATTCTTCACACGGCACTACTAGCGTTTCATCAAAAATTGATACTGAAAAATTACCGGTTATGTTTCCATCAAGTTGAGTGCTATCAATGCTTAGTGTAGCTTTTACTTGGCTTCTTGGCTTATAGCTTGGCGTATCAAAAGCGATTTTTATTATTTTATTCGGAATTGGTTTGGTTGGAATTAAATCAGCGTTCTCATTTATATTTAATATTTTAATTGGCTTAACAAAAAGCTGATCAGCATCATAATTTCTCATCCATTGAGTATAGGCTCTAAGAAGATAGTTCCCACCACTTTTATTTAAAGGGATATTAATAGCACTCGAAGCCCTTCCACTATCTATTGGAAGAATAAGGCTGTTAATTATTTTCTTTTCACTATCAATCAACTCAACGTATAAAACTTTGCTCAGTGTGTCCATTAGTGCTGGTACTTGGTAATTTATGTATGCATTAAACCAAATACTTTCACCAACATAATAATAGGGTTTGTCGGTATGAACATATACTTTTTCTTGGAGTCTTTTGGCCAATATGTTTTGCGGTGACTGAACTACGGTTAAATTTCCTGGTTTATAGTCAAGCGGCAATATGCTCCCAATTCTAGCTTCTGCCATACTTCCAGAAACAGCAATATCAACGGAATTGAGAACAATACCTTCACTGTTTATCGATACTGAGCTACCACGTACCTCAATCCAACTTACTGGAAAATTCAAATCAGTATAGAAACTTGTCGAGGTGAAGCCATAATGATAATGCACTTCAATCTTATCTTTTAAATTAATCCTATATTCATTTACTCTAGTCCCTCTTGAAACAAGCCCAATGGTGTCGATAGGAGCTAAATTGTTTTTAAGTTCAGCACTAAAGTTATCACTGCGTGGCACTCCCCTTACCTTTTCTTTATACATTAAGAAGCCTTGGCTGCCCTGTTCTTTATTCAACAATGATTTCATCAGATGTTGTAAAGATCCTCTGTAGACGTTCTCCCTATTGCTTGTCCATTTAAGTGCTACTGACTGATCAGACGTTTCAATTTCCACGAACCGGCTATTTCCAGTAATTGAAAATTGTGTTGCCGTGTAGATAAACGATTTTAGTTGGTAGAATATCTTGTATCCTAAATATCTATTTTCAATTTCTATTGGTTGCGAAGCCTTAGCTGTCAGGGCACCATTTGACTCCCTGAAATCTATGACCCAAGGATTAAGAATCTTGCAATTCGGTATTGTTCCCAAAAAAATCCCTTCAAATTTCTTCAATTTTTTTTCCCATGCTTTGTCGCGGCCTTCTTTTACTTCAACTTCCATTAATTGTGTTTCATCGGGGGCTAGTAAAATAGCGAGTGGTTTATTATTGCTATTGGCAACCTCTATTTTTATTTGCTGTGAGGTATAACCTATGAAAGAAAATACTATTTCGGTTACCCCTAATGGAATGTTTTTTAAAGTGAATTCTCCAACATCACTACTGGTAGTTCCAATAGTAGTGTTGCTTAAATACACATTAGCAAAAGCCAACGGCTTTAGAGTTTGAGCGTCAATTACTTTACCCACTATTTTTCCTGTCTGAGAGTAGGCAAATAGAGGACCTAACATCATCAAAAAAATAAATTTTACGAGTTTCATAGCAAGTATTTGTGAGATGAATTAAAATTTAATTGCCTAATTCTAGTTGATTCTTTATCAATTCATAGTATTTAGACCTAGCTGATACTAGTTCGGAATGCGTGCCTTGCTCTATTATTCTTCCCTTTTCCATTACTACAATCTTATGCGCATTCTTCACCGTACTAAGGCGATGGGCAATTACAACTACTGTTTTCCCTTTGTAAAAGCTGTCTAAGTTATTCATAATGATTTTTTCATTGCTAGCATCTAAGGCACTAGTGGCTTCATCAAAAAATAAGAATGATGGGTTTTTATAGATAGCTCTAGCAATTAATATCCTTTGTCGCTGGCCAGCACTTACTCCTGAGCCATCCTCACCTATCATTGTTTCATACTTTAAAGGCAATGATTCTATAAATTCTTGAATATTGGCTACTTGGGCAGCATTTACTAGCTTCTCCGTATTTGCATACTTATCTGAAAGGCTAATATTGTTTGCAATTGTGTCGGTGAAGATGTACCCATCTTGCAATACCGCACCACAGCGACTCCTCCACTTTTCTGGGTTTACAGATAATAAGTCGATGTTTCCCCAAAAAACTTTTCCATGAGTAGGTGGATAATATTTTAGTAATAATTTTAGTAAAGTAGTTTTGCCACTACCACTACCCCCAACTATTGCCGTTATTTTGTTATCCTCAATAGTTAAATTAATATTCTCTAGTGCGTAGGGTGAATTGAAATCCTCATATAGAAAACTGACATTTTCAAACGTTAATGCTGAATTGATTTCAATATGTGATGACTTGTTAGCGGGCACAATTGAAGCAGATAAAGCTTGAATGCCAATATCTTTTCCCTCGTCTTCGAGCAAATATATCTCCCCGATTCGGTCTAGGCTTATTGTTGCGTCTTGTAATTCACGAATGAAATTGATTGATTCATTAATAGGAACGTTTAACTGTCCTATTATAAATTGAATAGCTAACATCATTCCAAGGGTAATACTATCATTAATCACTGCCGCTGCGGCTATAGCTGTGATTAAAGTATTTTTTAATTCGTTTATAAGGGTTCCTCCACCTTCTTGCCATTGCTCCAATCGTGTACTTTCTTCGGCCACCTTAGATAGCTTTAAGTGACTTCCTTCCCAGGCGAATCTCTTTTTATCTTCACAGTTATTAAGTTTAACTTCTTGCATTCCATTTATTAATTGAATTAGACCGCTTCGATTATAAGAGAGTTCTCTGAATTTCTTATAATCTAATTCCTTTCTGGATTTTGAAAATGAGATTATAAAAAATACATAAAGGCAACTAGAAAAAATGAAAACCATGAAAATTGGAATATTATAGATAGCTAACACAACGCTAAGAACAACTAAATTTATAAATGAAAAGAGCACACTGAATGAGGATGAGCTCAGAAATTTTTCTACTCTGGTATGATCGTCAACTCGTTGTAATATATCGCCTATTTTTCGAGTATCAAAAAAACTCATGGGTAATTTCATGAGTTTATAAAGAAAATCAGAGATGATAATAAGGTTTAATTTATTAGTTAGTCTGAGTAATATCCATCTCCGATAAAAATCGGAAGTAGTTCTACTTAGTAGAAGCACTAATTGCCCAACCAATACGATATATATGTATAGGACATCTTTAGTTTTGATGCCAACATCGACAATAGCTTGAGTAAGAAATGGTATTATAAGTTGCACAGAACTTCCGACCAATAGCCAAAAGAATAATTTAACTATTGAGAGTCGATTAGTTTTTATATACTTTAATATGTAGTTCAGTCCTAACTCTCTAGTTCTGTCTGCATCGGTTTGAATTTTATAGAAGACCGGGGTTGCTTCCAACAATAAAGCGATACCGTCCCCACCTTTATCCTCAGAGGATGAAATCCAAAGTTTCAAAAATTCTTGTTTTGTATAGGTAATCAAACCAAAAGCAGGGTCTGCTATATAAATTTTGGATTTCTTGATTTTATATAAAACCACGAAGTGATTTTTCTCAAAATGAATAATACAGGGCAATCCAACTATATTTAGATTATCGAATCCTAATTTAATACTTATGGTTTTGAAACCAATAGCTTCAGCAGCTTGACTTATACCTAATAAAGAAACACCGTCCTTCGAAATAAAAGATTTCTTACGCAACTCATTTATTGAGTGATCTTTTCCATAATATTTCGAAATCATCCTGACACACGTAGGGCCGCAGTCTGCTTGGTCATTTTGATGGTAAAATGGAAATGATCTAATCAATTTTAATAAATAGTTAAATTAATTGAAGCCATGGAAGTTTTTTCTAAAAAGATAAAATTAAAATGTCTAGCTGAGATTGATTTCAGCTAGACATTGAAAAGACTTCAGTAAAATAGTTGCTTAGTATTTTAGCAGTAAACACAAATATTTCTCACCGAACATTGCTGTGGTGGGCACTGTCCGAAAGAACTCCCCCCTTTTACATTTCTCTGCTCATCTTTGCTCAAAATTTTAACACCCTTGAGTTGCGACATTTTTTTTAACATAACTTATGACAACTTTATAAATCAAAAATTGACGAAAACTTTGATTGTTTGCTTACTCTATTAAAGGTTTTCAGCTTCTCCTTTTTATCATAAAACATATTTTAATTCCTCTACACTGTATGCCAGTGGTAGTCTATTATTACCTATGAAAATAGTAGGGGTATATTCAATTTTAGCGGCCTTACACCAATTGCTCATGTTATACATCGCACCATCTTGCTCATTCATCAAATCTTCGCTTAAAGGATATTTTACCAACAATTTTTGATAGTCAATTTTCAGGTCATCGTCATACCAATAATCCAAGGCTTGTTCAGTTTCATCAGGAACACCTTTAGCGGCTATGCCCAACAAATGTCTTACTACTTTACCACCCAAGTTGGATTCATTACTCGAAATGAAAATTATCCTTAAGTTATAGGTGTTGTTTTCCGTGATTATTTCTTTCAATTTTTGATGAGCTGCTGAACATGAACTACAAAAAGGATTACATACTTTGATGATCGTATTAGCCGCATTTGGATTTCCCATTTCAATCCCGATACTCTGCCAACCTTCCGGAATTAAGGACTGTTTTCTCAATAAAGTTTGAAAAACATCTTTGTTGTATTGTAACCGCTTAAATGCAGCTTGGTAAGAAATTGCTTCTTTTGCGTTTGAGAAAACTGGACGCATCAAGTTCCAAGCTGTTATTGGCAGCATGATACATACAATTATTATCGCAGTATTGGTTATTGACTGAAAGCTAGTCCAATCTTTTTCGCTCATCCAAAAACAAAAAATACTCCAGATAAATTCTAAGAAGATAACTACCTGTACAATAAGACAAAGAGGACACCACTGCTTAACCACTTTCAATTGGTAGTAAATACTAAACAATATAAAAGGCGATATCAAGGTACTGGCAGAACCAAGCCATGCCGTCTTTGCTAGGAATGGTAACGCAGGATATAATAGAAATAGGCTTGTAGAGGTATAATAATAGAAACCTATCTCGCTCCAACTCATTCCTAAAAACTTACTGGTTGAGCTTTTTAGCAATGCATCGCAGCTAGCTTCTTTTGAAATCGAACATACGTTTTTTAAAAAGGAATTATCGTTGTCTATCTCATAAATAAGAAGAAGAACAGTTGTGCCCACCCCTAAAGCTTTTATCATACTAACAAAAACAAATGATCCAAGATTAAAAGTAACGTCTTTTGTAAATGAGAGTATAGCTAATGAGTATAGTAAAAAATGGTTAAAGAAAGGCCAATTTTCAGAAGTTTTTTCTTTGAATTACTTATTTTTTCGTTTTTTAAATTCCTCTCATAATTCTGCTCTCCGCTTGTTTCATTTGGTTCTGCGACAAACACTATTTTTTTATATCTTTTCAAGAAAACCCCTATTGTTTCTTTACTCAATTTATTTTCTCCTGTTGTATAATGTACTAAATCATTTTTAATAGCCTTTATTAAAACAAACTCATAATCATAATTAT